>JBOGEK010000277.1:0-5036 GCA_050743645.1 Acidothermaceae bacterium | reverse complement strand
GGCCGAACGCTCCTCGAGCAAAAGCACACCGGCCACATCGTTGTCGACGAAACGTTGCAGCACACCGAGCACCTGCGCGACGGTCTGCTCGAAACCGTGTGCGGTCGAAGCGATCGCGGTCACCTCGGCGGCAACAGAAGTCTCGAAAAGCTTGCGATCGAGCAGGTCGCACACCCGCGACAGCACGTCGTCGGAATCAAGTTCGAGCGGATCGGGCCGAAGCGCCGCCCGGCCACCGCGAGCCTCTTCGGCCGACGCCATCGCGCCGGTCACTGCGGCAACCAGTTCGGGTGCTTCAAAATCCTTGGTGAGGTAGCGGTCGGCGCCGGCCTGCGCACCCCAGTACCGGTCGCTTGCGGCGTCGAGCGACGTGAGCAGGACGACGGGGATGTCGGAGGTCTGCCAGTCGTCTTTCAGCAACCGCGCTGCGACATAACCGGAAACGCGAGGCATTTGGACGTCGAGCACGACGGCGTCCGGCCTGGTGCGAAAGACGGCCTGCACAGCCTCGACGCCGTCCTCGGCGGTGACGACCTCGAAGCCCTCACGGGTCAAGACGCTGGTCACGATCCGACGAAGGGTCGGGCTGTCGTCGGCAATGACAACGGTCGGCATGAGTGATTCTCCCGGCGGCTTCGCGTGCGTACGTGCAGTGGTCCTTGATGTCTTCATCGGCCGGTCGGGTGCGAAACCGTACCCCCCAGCGGCCATGAATCCCGCAGCCTTACCGGCCGACCAGCCGCTTGACCGTCTCGACGAGCTCGGTCTGGTCGAAGTCGCTCTTCAGCAGGTAGGCGCTGGCCCCGGCTTCGAGACCGGCCCGGCGATCGCCCTCGTCACCACGTGACGTCATGATCACGACCGGCACCTGCTCCCAGCCACGGGTTCGCCTGATCGTGCGGGTCAACGTGAAGCCGTCCATGCCAGGCATTTCGACGTCCGACAAGACGAGATCGGCAGGTTCGGAGCGCAGCCGGGCGATGCCGTCGAGGCCGTCGACCGCGGTCATCACCTCGTAGCCAGCGCTTTCGAGGATCACCCGTTCGAGTTCTCGGACGCCCACGGAATCCTCGACGACGAGGATGCGCGGCTTGCGGCCCAGGGGGGTCGGCTCGTGCTCGCCCGCGCCCATTCCGTTCTGCGCAGCGCTGCCCGACAGCGAGCTGCCAGGCGCTCGGCCCGCGGTCACGCCCGCGCCACGGCGTCCGGCGATCTCGCGCAGGTCGATAAGGCACACGACGCTGCCGTCGCCGTCGATGGTCGCGCCGGTTACCAGCGGCAGCCGGCCGACGAACGATCCGAGGTCTTTGACGACGAGTTCGAGCTCGCCTTCGAGCCGATCGACCGACCAGGCGATCAGGTCGCTCGCGCCGTTGTTGCGGACGACGAGAGCAGCCCGCGGATCGCGCTGACCACCGACGCCGAGTGCGTCACCGAGGTCGAGCAACGGCACCGAAACCCCGTGCCGAATCACCACGGGAACGCCCGCGACGTTGTCGACGGGCACGTCGCGCAAGCTCAGCGACTCCATGACGCCGGGCACCGGCACGGCGTATCTCTCGTCACCGACACGGGCGATCAGGCAGCGCAAAACACCGAGCGTGATAGGCAAAGTCAGGGTGAACTTCGTTCCGTGACCGAGCTCGCTGGCGATGTCGATCGTGCCGCCGAGTTCGTCGACCGCGGTCTGCACGACATCGAGCCCGACACCACGGCCGGACGTCGACGTCACGGTCGACGCGGTCGAAAACGCCGGCAGAAAAAGCAATTGGAGCAACTGCTCGCCGGCCAACGTACTGCCCGCCGGCAAGACGCCACGTTCGATCGCAGCGGCTCGTACCTTGTCTTCGTCGATGCCGCGCCCGTCGTCCGACACTTCGAGAATGACCGTGCCTCCAGCGGATTTCGCCGACACGGTGACCGTTGCACGCGGCGGCTTTCCGGCAGCAACCCGGTCATCGGGTGTCTCGCAGCCGTGGTCGACCGCATTGATGAGCAAGTGCTTCAGCGCATCGGCGACGCCGTCCAACACCTTCTTGTCGAGTTCGACGTCTTCACCGACGAGGTGCAGGCCGACGTCCTTGCCGGTCGAGCTTGCGACGTCGCGCACCAGGCGCGGAAACGCGGCAACGACGCGGCGCACCGGCACCATCGCCAGGCCCATCGCGCCGTCACGCACGACACCCAGACGACCCCGAGAATCCTCGACCAGCTCACGCAATTGATGGCCCGAAGCCTGCAACTGGTCACCGACCGCGACGACGCGGTGCAGCGCAAGTTCGGCGTCCTCGTCGAGAACGGCGCCACTGGCGGCGATCGCTTCACGCATCGCGCGCAGCCAGCGATTCTGCTCTGTCACAAGAGAAATGACTTCGGCAGCGTTTTTCTCCACGCGTCGGGTGTCGAGCTCGGCCTCCCCAACGACGTCGAGCAAGTCATACACGCGCTGCGACGTCACTCGCACGCTGTCGATCGCGCGTTCGCCTCGGTCGACGCCCATCGGCAGCACGACGTTAGGCGCGTGCGCGGATGCCGGCGGAGCGATTGGTGCGGGCGCGGCAACCTGAGCCTGCGACGCGGTGAGGACGGCGGTGGAAGCTGATGCGGCAGAAACCGGCGCGGCTGAGGCTGCCGAGGCCGATGCCGCCGCCAAGGCCGATGCTGCAACGGATGGGGGCGCCAACACGGCGGCCACCGGCGGCGGACCAAGCACGGGAACCGGTTCTGCGACTCGCGGAATAGTGGCCGGCTCGTCTCCGTTCAGTGCGCCGCGCAATGCCTCGACGAGTGCGGTCAGGTGCGTGGGATCGACCTGTGCGGGCGCGCCCGGAATCGATCGACTGATGCCGTCGACAGTCGCGAGCAGGAGGTCGACCAGATCACGCCGTGCGGTGAACCGTCCGTCCCGAACCGCGCCGAGCAAATCTTCTGCGGCGTGCGCGGTTTCGAGCACTTGCTGCAGACCCATCATGCGGGCCGAGCCCTTGACCGTGTGCGCGTCCCGGAAAAGCGCTGCCACCAACTGTTTCGGCGATGGATGCCCTTCGAGTTGAAGCAATCCCGCACTCAGCGAGGCGAGCCGCTCTTCGACCTCGGCGCGAAAAGTGGCGAGAAGTTCAGGATCCTCGGCCCAGTTGCCCACGTGCGCGCCTACGCCACCCGGAACTGGGCGATCGAGGCACGCAACTCGGCCGCGAGCATGTTGAGCTGAGCAGCCGAAGCCGCCGACTGCTTCGACCCGACGACGTACTGCCGCGAGACGTCGCTCACTTGCATCATCGCCGTCACCACTTGATCGGACGCTGACCGCTGCTGCTGCGTCGCGATCGAGATTTCCTTTGCAGCAGTGGTGGTTTCGTCGACCATCCCGGAAATGCGCTCGAGTGCATCCACGACACCGCGGGCAAGTTCGGTGCCCTGGTGCACTTCTTTCGCGCCTTCTTCGGTAGCGATGATCGTGGCATTGGTCTCGGCCTGGATCTCGCTCACGATGCCTTGGATCTGCGCTGCGGATTCCTGCGAACGCTCCGCCAGCTTGCGCACTTCGCTTGCCACGACCGCAAATCCACGACCGTGCTCACCGGCACGCGCAGCCTCGATCGCCGCGTTGAGTGCGAGCAGGTTGGTCTGGTCGGCCAGATCGTCGATGACTTCGAGAATTCGGCCGATCTCTTGCGACTTCTCACCGAGCGAGAGCGCCCGGCTCGCGATCGAGTCGACGCGCGCCGCGATGGTGTCCATCGCGGAGACGGACGCCGACACCGCCTCGCGGCCCTCTTCGGCGAAGCGCAAGGTCTCTGCGGCGTAGCGCGCAACGGCTTCCGACGTCTCGGCGATCTGCGCAGCGGTCGCCGCCAATTCTTCAATGGTTGAGGTGGTTTCGGCGACAGCTGACGATTGCTGCGTCGCCGAAGCCGCATGCTCTTCAGCAGTCGCAAGCAATTCTCCGGCGGACGCCGAAATGCTCTCGCCACTGCCACGAATCTGGTCGACCAGCAAACGCAGATTTCCCAGCGTGTTGTTGAAAGCCGACTGCAGCGACGCAAGCGTCTCATCGCTGTCTTGGACGACGCTGCCCCAACTGGCCCCGGCGTTCGACAGATCGCCACGGGCCGCGGCGGCGAGCGACTCCGAAAGCCGGTCCACCTTCACCTTGAGTTCGGCGCGCTCGCGGCGCGTCTCGTCAAGCAACGTCTCGCGTTCGGCCTTCGCGGCGTCGACCAACTGCGCTCGCAACTGCTCGACTTCTTCGACCTTGTGTGCCCGTTCGGTTTCCGCGTCGCGGGTCAGGTGGTTGATCGAGTTGGCCAGCGCGCTCGTGAACCACACGACCGCCGGCAATGCAGGAATGATCAGCAGCAGCCGCAGTGCCGTCGTCCGGCCTACGTCGTGAGAGGCCGCCGTAGCGGTGAGCGTCAGCGCGCTCGCGACGAACGCGTAGCCGATCGACTTCCAGGGCACGTCGACGAACGCGGTTGCCAGCAGCACCGGAACGTAGAGCACCCACAGCGGGCTCTCGACTCCGTGACCGGCGAGCAGCGCTCCGGTGACGCCGCCGAGGTAAAGCAGGCGACCGAAGTCAATGACCGGACCCGTGCGGGTGAGCGCCGGATTTTCCAGGTCGGTGAGCGGAATCAGCGTCACGATCGCGGCGCCGAGAGCTGCGACGCCGAGGCCGGCGAGCAACTTCGGCTGATTGACCGAGAGCGTTTCCGACAGTTGCGGGCCGACGGCGAGCACACCCCCGAACGCCAGCGCGAGCATCAGCCAGGTGCAGGCCGACGCGACCTGTTGGAGCCGCTTGAAGACGTCCACCAGTCCTCCAAGACTGACACGACTGCGAAGAAACCGGGCCGGCACTGGTGGTCGGCACTCGTTCACCCATCGGGTGGTGCCGCTCGGTACTGAAGGACTCAGCTAGATCGGGATTCGCCCAGCTGGCCTAACCGGCGGCGGTAGGCAGCGCTAGCCGGAGCCGCAGCGCTAACCGGAGCCGCAGCGCTAACCGGCGCGGCGCGGTGCGGGCAGCCGGAGCC
>JBOGEK010000276.1:0-4878 GCA_050743645.1 Acidothermaceae bacterium | reverse complement strand
GCGCTCAACCACGCGCAAGCGGCGGGCGTGCCGATCGTGGTCGCGGTCAACAAGATTGACAAAGAGGACGCCGATCCCACCAAGGTGCGCGGCCAGCTCACCGAATACGGGCTCGTGGCCGAGGAGTACGGCGGCGACACCATGTTCGTCGACGTCTCGGCGAAGTCGAACCTCAACATCGACTCACTTCTCGAGGCGATTCTGCTCACCGCCGACGCCGCACTCGACATGCGCGCGAACGCGGAGCAGGACGCGCAGGGTGTGGCGATCGAGGCGCACCTCGACCGCGGTCGCGGTCCGGTCGCGACAGTGCTCGTGCAGCGCGGAACACTGCGCGTCGGCGATTCGATCGTGGCGGGCGAAGCTTTCGGCCGCGTGCGCGCGATGCTCGACGAGTTCGGCGAACTGGTCGACGAGGCCGGCCCGTCGCGGCCGGTGCAGGTGCTCGGGTTCAACAGCGTTCCCGACGCCGGCGACAACTTCCTCGTCGTCCCAGAAGATCGCGTTGCCCGGCAGATCGCCGAGCGTCGCGCTGCTCGCGAGCGCAATGCGCAACTCGCCGACAGCCGCGGCCGGCGCAGCCTCGAAGACATCCTGGCCCGGATGGAAAAGGGCGAGGTTGCCGAGCTGCGGTTGATCCTCAAGGGTGACGTGTCGGGTTCGGTCGAGGCGCTCGAAGACGCGCTGCTGAAAATCGACGTCGGCGAAGACGTCGACCTGCGAGTCATCGACCGCGGCGTCGGTGCGATCACCGAGAACAACGTGATGCTGGCCGTCGCCTCCGACGCGATCATCATCGGCTACAACGTGCGCCCCGAAGGCAAGGCGCGCGAACTGGCCGAGCGCGAAGGTGTCGACGTCCGGTACTACTCGGTCATCTACCAAGCGATCGACGAAGTCGAAGCCGCGCTCAAGGGCTTGCTCAAGCCGGAGTTCGAAGAGGCGCAACTCGGCACCGCCGAGATCCGCGACGTCTTCCGGTCGAGCAAGTTCGGCAACATCGCCGGTTGCCTCGTGCGTTCGGGCACCATCACCCGCAACTCCAAGGCGCGGCTGGTGCGCGACGGCGTTGTCATCAACGAACACCTCACGATCGAGTCGCTCAAGCGTTTCAAGGACGACGCCACCGAGGTGCGCGAGGGTTACGAGTGCGGTATCGGCCTCGGTTCGTTCAACGACATCAAGGTCGACGACGTGATCGAGACGTACGAGATGCGCGAGAAGCCGCGGGTCTAGTTCGGCCGGCTTTCGGTGGCAGCTCGTACGGCTCGATCACTGAAAAGGCAGGTAGGGCGGGCTGGTGTTCGTCGGAATCTTGACCCTCGACGTGATGCTCGGCGACGTGCATTCGCTGAAGGACAAGCGGGGTGTGGTGCGGCCGATCGTGGCCGAACTGCGCAAGCGGTTCGAGGTGAGCGTCGCCGAAGCAGGTCATCTCGATCTGCACCGCCGGGCGTTGATCGGCGTGGCGATCGTGGCCGCGGGTCGGGCGCATTGTGTCGAGGTGCTCGAGTCGTGCGAGCGACTGGTGGCTGGTCGCCCCGAGGTCGAGTTGTTGTCGGCCAGGCAGCGCTTTGTCAGTGAAGAAGATGACTGAAGGGACGATGTCGTGACCGACCACGCGCGGGCGCGTAAGCTCGCCGACCGAATCAAGGTCGTCGTAGCCGAGACCCTCGAGCGGCAGGTGAAGGACCCGCGACTCGGGTTCATCACGATCACCGATGCTCGCGTCACCGGTGACTTGCACGATGCAACCGTGTTTTACACGGTGCTAGGCGACGACACCGCTCGCGCTGATACAGCCGTGGCGCTCGAAAGCGCCAAGGGGGTGTTGCGTGCCGAGGTCGGCCGTCAGACTCAGGTGCGGTTCACCCCGACACTCACGTTCATGCTCGACGGCGTGCAGGACAACGTCGCGCACATCGACGACCTGATCGCGAAGGCGCGTGCCGCCGACGCGTTGGTGCACGAGGTGGCGGCCGGCGCGGTGCCCGCGGGCGACGCCGACCCTTATCGCATCGACCCTGACAGCACCGACTGACGGCGGGTCCGTGGCCAAGCAGCCGGGCTCACCCCCACCAAGGGGTGGGCTCGTCGTCGTCGACAAACCCGGCGGCATGACGTCGCACGATGTTGTGGCACGCGTGCGGCGATTCGCCGGCACTCGGCGGGTCGGGCACGCGGGCACCCTCGACCCGATGGCGACCGGTGTGCTACTCGTCGGCATCGGTCGTGCCACCCGGTTGCTGGGCCATCTTTCCCTGCACGACAAGCGATATCTGGCCACGGCTCGCCTCGGGCAGACCACGTCGTCCGACGATGCCGAAGGTGTGCTGATCGAGTCACGGTCAGGCGCGAGCATCACGGCGGACGACGTAAAGGCTGCCGCCACTGCCTTCGTCGGCGAGATTGAGCAGCGACCGCCCGCGGTGAGTGCCATCAAGGTCGACGGGAAGCGGGCGTATGCATTGGCGCGGGCAGGTACAGAGGTGGTACTCGCGTCGCGCAAAGTCGTTGTCACGACGTTCAACGTGCTCGACGTGCGCGCCCACGATGACGTGGTCGACGTCGATCTCGATGTCACCTGCTCGTCAGGTACCTACATCCGTGCACTCGCGCGCGATTTGGGCGACGCTCTTGGGGTCGGCGGTCACCTCACGGCGCTGCGTCGCACGCGCGTCGGTGCGTTCGAGCTGTCACAAAGCAAAACGCTTACGCAGCTTGAAGAATCGTTCGTGATGACCTCGCTCGACGAGGTCGCTGCTGCTACTTTTGCGCGCCGCGATCTCGATGAAGCCCAATCACTGACGCTGTCGCACGGTGGCCGGTTGTCGGCGTCCGAGATGGGGGATCCGCCGGTCGCGGCATTCAGTCCGAGGGGGGTTTTCCTTGCTCTGCTTGAAGATCGAGGCGAGCTGGCTTGCCCGATCGCCGTCTTCGTCGACTGACTTGCGCTAGCGGGTGAACTTTCCGTTGCTATAGGGCTGGAAGTGCAGCCGTTTCGTGCGCGGGCGCCGCTCCGCTCATTGGCCAGCGCGGGTGTCATGGGAACCTTGGTGCCGGCGATAGGCAGCTCGGTGCGTGCATCGGCGAAAGGCGGGAGTCGCGGTGTGGGTCTGGCGTGAAGGCAGCGCTGCGCACGGGGCGCCCGGCGCGCTCGGCGCGGCCCCGGCGTCCGACCGTTGCGTCGTGGCCATCGGTGTCTTCGACGGCGTGCATCGCGGTCATCAGCGCGTCATCTGGCGCGCGCTTGCCCGCGCGGCCGAACTGCGACTGCCGGCGGTTGCCGTCACCTTCGACCCGCTACCCGAGGCGGTCGTGCGGCCCGACGCCACGCCGCTGTTGTTGACCACCCTCGATCGCCGGCTCGAACTGCTCGGCGACTTCGGCCTCGACGGCGTCTACATCGTGAACTTCACGCCCGAGTTCTCGCAGCAGTCGTCCGAGGAGTTCGTCACGTCTCTGCTAGTCGAGAAGCTGCGCGCCGTCGACGTCGTCGTCGGTGCGAACTTCAGGTTTGGACGACGGGCAGCCGACGACGTCGACGCGCTCCGAAAGCTCGGCGCAGTTTTGGGGTTCATGGTCGACGGCGTTTCGCTGGCGCACCCCGACGACGATCAGGCGGCGTACTCGTCGACCCGTATCCGGCGCCTCATCGCCGAAGGCGACGTCGCTGCCGCGGCCGCGCTACTTGGCCGGTCGCACCAGGTCGAGGGTGTCGTCGTCCATGGTGATCACAGGGGCCGTGAGCTGGGATACCCGACCGCGAACCTTGACGTGCCGGCCGAGTTGGCCGTGCCGGCCGACGGCGTCTACGCAGGGTGGTTCGACGGCATGGCGGCAGCGATCTCGATCGGCACCAATCCGACGTTCGACGGCACCACGCGCCGGGTCGAGGCGTACGCCATCGACCGAGTCGGGCTCGAGTTGTACGGCCGGCACATGACGCTTGAATTCGTGGCCCGGCTGCGTGGCATGGTCACGTTCGACGGCGTCGAGCCGCTCCTCGTGCAGATGGCGGCCGACGTGGCGCAGTGCCGAGAGATGCTGGCGCCGTCGGAGTCCGCGCCCCCGCCGTCCGCATCCCCGCCGTCCGCATCCCCGCCCTCGCGTTGATCAAGCAACTAGGCGCAACTCCTGCGTTCGCGGGTTGCGCCTAGTTGCTTGATCAAGGGGGAGGAGGCGGTCGGATTCGGGGCGTCGAGGCCCGGGTGGTAGCGTGGCGGGCGTAAACCGGCGTGTCTGCCGGTGTGTGTCCTCTCGCCCGCGTGAGTCAGACCGCGGTCGCACACGAAAGCAATGAAGGAGTCCTGTGGCGCTCGACACCGAGACGAAGAACTCGATCCTGGCCGAATACGGCACCAGCGAGGGCGACACCGGGTCTCCCGAGGCACAGGTCGCGATGCTGTCCAAGCGCATCTCCGACCTGACCGAGCACCTCAAAGTGCACAAGCACGATCACCACAGCCGCCGTGGCCTGCTGCTGCTGGTCGGCCGCCGTCGTCGGCTGCTGAAGTATCTGGCCAACAAAGACATCACCCGCTACCGCACGCTCATCGAGCGACTCGGTTTGCGCCGATAGCGGGATGAGGAGCGGTCGTGCCGACAGGCCGGCCGCTCCTTCGCTATTTGCACCAACCCTTGCGAATACGCTGTTCACAACCTCAGCTGCCGATCTGCGCAGCTGACACACACAGGGAGCCCGTGCGAGACCGCCTTGCCGGTCCTCGGTAGTGGTGCTCGGGGCACCGTCCGCGACGAGATCGCAGGCGCGGCCCGGGCGCTTCGATCGAAGACCGGCCGAGATTCATCCGAATCTCACTGGCTCGGCAGGGCTCCACGACACCCCATTGGAGGGTTCGTGGAAAACCACGAGAT
>JBOGEK010000275.1:0-6436 GCA_050743645.1 Acidothermaceae bacterium | reverse complement strand
GAGCAAACACGATCCCGAAAGCCAGCCCGCAGTTCGTTCTACAGGCGCAGCATTTTCGACGCGGTAGGCCGCAGTCCACGGATTGGACGGCCACCACCAGCCGCATAATGCGTGCCCGATACCCCGGCCGATCGACGGAAGCTCCCTCGCCGACGGATAAACAGCACCCTGCTCGGTATGGATCAGCGGCCCGAACGCAGCCCCCCGCGGCCAACGTCGAGCCGCGGCCAGCAACTGGTCGAGCGCCTCGGGCTGCCACACGACGTCCGGGTTGGCGACCACGACGAACTCGGCGGTCGTCGCATGGACGCCGAGGTTGGCAGCCCGCCCGTAGCCGAGGTTTCCACCCGTGCGCACAACTCGCACGTTCGGCCGCTGCGCTGCTGCCTCCTCGACTGACCCGTCGACAGAACCGTTGTCTGCCAGCACGATGTCAAGTTCGCAGGACGACGATTTGCCCAACGAATCAAGGAAACTTGCCAACACTTCGCCTGGCGAGTACGTCACTGCGACAACTGCCACCGTGCCGCTCACGCGTCAGACCGCCTGGCCGTTATGGCGCGCTCGTAGGCAATCACGTGTGCAGCGGCACAGGTGTCCCACGTGAAGCCGGCGGCGCGTTCGGTCGCAGCAACCGACAAGGTGGCGCGCCGTTCATCGTCGTCGAGCAGCGCCGCCAATGACGTGCTGATCGAGATGTCGTCGGGCTCGGTGTAGGCGACGGCGTCGCCACCGACTTCGGGTAGCGCGAGCCGTCGGGTGGTCAAAACGGCTGCGCCGCAAGCCATTGCTTCGAGAACGGGGAGCCCGAATCCTTCGCCGAGACTCGGGTAGGCGACCACGTCGGCGCCCCCGAGCAGGGCGGCCAGCTCGTCGATCGGCAAGTAGCCCAGACGAATCAAGGTGAGCGGCGCAGGCACGGCAGCTACGGCGGCATCGATCTGATCGTCCCAACCCGTACTGCCTGCAAGCACCAACGCAGGCGGGTTGTCTCGCCCTTCGCACGCCTTCACCCAACCGCGAATCAAAGCCGGCACGTTCTTACGCGGTTCGAGCGTGCCGAGAAAAGCCACGTAATGCTCCACTTCTAGCTTCGCGCGCATGGTCTTGACCGAGCCTTCAGTCGGCGGAGCGAAAACGCGCGCGTCGACCCCGAGGTAGGCGACCTGCAACTTGGCCGCATCGGCGCCTGCCACCCGGACGAGTTCGGTTGCGGTCGCCTTCGACGGCACGACGCAACAATCGGCACGACGCAGCGCGAGTTTCGTGGCTGCGCGAAAGAACGGGCCCTTGATCGACCGATGTGACTGTGGCGACGTGAAAAAGGTGGCGTCATGCAAGGTGATCACGAGCGGCCGTCGAGTCGCCAGCGGTTGGGTGTAATGCGGCGCATGCACGACGTCTGGCTTCAGATGCCTGATCAAAGCAGGCAACCCGGCCTGCTCCCAGGCCAGCCGCGAGGCGACGCGCATCGTCGAGCGGGGTGCGGCGATGGGTTCGGTGTTGCCGATTGCGCGCAGGTGCTCGACGTCGCGAGGTTGGCAGACAACCCGGAGATCGACACCGGCCCGAACGAGCGCAGGGATGAGGTTGTCGACGTAACGGCCGACGCCGCCACGGTTTACCGGCACGGCGGTCGCGTCGAGCAGAACCCGTACCACGACCGGCAAACTCCAGACTGCTAGCGAATGTGTGACGACGTCTGAGCTTACCGGCCGGCAACTTCGTGGTATGCCGCGACGGTTAGCGCAGCGGCGTTTTCCCAGGAGTATGAGGCGGCTTTCGCCTTCGCGGCGGTTGCGAGCTCGTCGTGCCGGTCGCCCGCGGCGGTGGTCATCGCCGCTGCCAGCGCGTCGACGTCGCGCGGGTCGGCGAGGATCCCGGCCCCTTCAGCGAACTCGGCCATTGCCGATCCTGCCGACGTCACCACCGGAACGCCGTGCGCCATCGCCTCTAACACCGGCAACCCGAATCCCTCGCGCAGGCTGGGATAGCAAAACGCTCGCGCGCCCGCGTATGCGGCGTGCAGGTCATCGCGGGACAAGAATCCGAGCAATCGAACGCCGTCAAGGTCTGGCGGCACCTCGACATTGCCCCAGCCAGACGGCCCGACCATGACGAGACCGAGCTCAGGATCGCTACGCCGCGCGATTGCGAATGCTTGCAGCAACACAGGCACGTTCTTGCGGGGTTCTAGGGTGCCGCACCACATCACGTAACGCGCCGGAAGTGCCCGCGACGCAACGAAATCCTCGCGTTGTCGGTCGCTGACCGTGGGCACAAAAACGCCGTGAGGCACCACGCGCAACGTCGTGTGGCTGAATCCTGCGTCGACACACTCGGCGAAGGTCGCCTGCGACGGAACCAGCACGAGGTCGGCGTTTCGCTGGGCAAGTTTCAAGCCCCGGTTGAAGAATCGGACGCCATTGCGGGTGAAGTGCGCCGGCTCTTGTAGGAACGCCAAGTCGTGCACGGTAACGACCAGTGGTGCGCTTTTCGGCGGAATTGCCATGGTGGTGGCATGAATAACGTCGACCGGGCCGGTGGCGCGCTGCACTTTTGGCTGTCGCAGGTAGTTCCAGCTTTCGTACAGCGCCATGCGGGGGAGCGGCAACTGGTGCATGATGACGGGCGGGGTCCACGGCGCCGGCGGTAGCGTGTCATGGCGAGCTGCCACGCCGAGCATTTCGACGTCCCGCAGCCTTTTCAGGGCTCGCACCGTTTCGAGCGCGGACGACGCGGTGCCCCCGGGCACCTCGTGCCAGCACTGCTCAAGGGTGATCGCCACCCGTAGCCGCGAGCCGTTCATGCCGAGGCGTCGCGGATGGTGGTCGGCGCGAGGTCGGCCGGCTCATCAGCGTTTTGTGGCGACATCAACCCGGCCCCCTTCGGTGCTGCGCACAGCGCGATCGTTTCGCCTGCACGGTATCGGGTTGTTGTGGCACCCGCGGCCAGGCGCGCGGAGCCGCGGAACCTCGGGGCCGACGGTGTGGCGGTCGCCTAGACTGTCGACCGCCGCAGCACCGGTAACTGACACCTAGGGGAGTGCGCTCATCGACGCGATCTTGCTAGTGGGCGGCCGGGGCACCCGGTTGCGACCGCTTACGCTCACCGCGCCCAAGCCGATGTTGCCCACCGCCGGAGTGCCGTTTCTCACCCACCAACTCGCCCGTGCGCGCGAGGCCGGTGTCGATCACGTGGTGCTGGCGACGTCGTATCGCGCCGAGACGTTCGAGGAGTATTTCGGCGATGGGTCGGCTCTTGGGATCGACCTCGAATACGTGACCGAAATACAGCCGCTCGGCACCGGCGGTGGGATTCGCAACGTGGCCGAACGGTTGCGGGCGAAGCCCGACGAGCCGGTGATTGTGTTCAACGGCGACGTACTTTCTGGCCACGACATCGCCGCGCAGGTCGCGTTGCACGAGCAGACCGCCGCGGCGGTGACGCTGTATCTCACCGAGGTCGAAGATCCGCGTGAGTTCGGGTGCGTGCCGGTCGACCAAAGCGGTCGCGTCACGGCATTTCTCGAGAAGGCGCCCGATCCCGTCACCAATCTGATCAACGCTGGTTGCTATGTGTTCAGGCGTGACGTGATCGACACAATTCCTTACGGGCAACCGGTTTCGGTAGAGCGGGAGACTTTTCCGCAGTTGCTCGCCGCCGGTTCGATCGTGATGGGTTGCATCGATTCGGCCTATTGGCTCGATCTCGGCACGCCGGGTGCTTTCGTGCAAGGCTCGTGCGACCTCGTGCGGGGCATCGCGCCGTCGCCCGCTCTGCCTGGTCCGATTGGCGAACGGTTGATTCTCGACGACGCAACGGTTTCTTCAAGTGCGCATATTCATGGCGGCAGTTGTATCGGCGCACGCGTGGCGATCGGCGAGCGTGTGACGGTCGACGGATCAGTCGTTTTTGACGACGCCGTCATCGACGAAGGGGCGTTGGTTCGGGCCAGCGTCGTCGGGCGTGGCGCCCACATCGGCGCCGGTACCGTGCTCGACGGCGTGATCGTCGGTGACGGCGCACAGATCGGTGAATACAACGAATTGCTTACAGGCATGAGAATCTGGCCGCAGGTCGTGTTGCCTCCCGTGTCCGTTCGTTTCTCGAGCGACGAGTGAGTGCTGCGACCGTCGCAGGTTCTCGCCACCGGCGTTACCGACCGGTAGGCGAACTTGACCTGCACCTGACCCTGGCGCCCCACATGCGCGGCCGCTACGACCTGTGTCATCGAGTCGATTCGCAGGGAGCGCATTGGCGCACCTGGCGCACCCCCGATGGGCCGGTCACCTTGCGGCTGTGCGCCGACCGTGCTGCGGGCGAAATCGACGTCCAGGCTTGGGGTTCTGGGTCTGCATGGGCACTTGACGGCATTCCCGCTCTTCTCGGGTCGGACGACGACTGGAGTGCCCTAACGTTCACGAATCGCTTACTGCACGAGACCCGTCGGCGATGTATCGGAATGCGGCTGAGCCGCAGTAACTGCGTGGTCGAGGCGCTCGTGCCTGCGGTGATCGAGCAGCTTGTGAACGGAGTCGAGGCCCGTCGTACCTGGAATGGGCTGCTCGCCCGGTTCGGCGAGGTGGCGCCTGGGCCGATTCCCTTTGATTTGAGGGTTTTTCCGGACGGCGCCACCTTGCGGCAGATCTCGACATGGGAGTGGCACCGGCTCGGGCTCGACGGCCGACGCCGCCAGACCGTGATCGGCGTAGCTCAGGTGGTCAGTCGCATCGATCAATTCAGGTCTCTCGATATCGAGACATCTGCACGGCGGCTCGCTTCGTTGCCCGGTATCGGCGAATGGACCGTCGCGGAAACACTGCAACGCAGCCATGGTTCGGCCGACCTCGTCTCGGTGGGCGACTACCACGTCCCGAACATGGTCGGGTACCTGTTCGCGGGCCGGCCGCGGTCGACCGACGACGAGATGCTCGAACTACTCGAGCCGTACCGGCCACATCGGCAGCGCGTCGTCCGGCTTGTCGAGGCAACCGGTGTAGGGGCTCCCCGCTACGGTCCTCGCATAGCGGTGCGCGACTACCGCCGGATGTGAGGGTGCGATGGTTCTCGACGAGATCGACCAGCGGATCGTCGCCGCGCTGCGTGACGACGGCCGCGCCAGTTTCGCCGACGTCGGCGGGCTGGTCGGACTGAGCGCGCCCGCGGTCAAGCGGCGGGTCGACCGGCTGCGGGCGAGCGGTGTGATCACCGGATTCGCCGCGATCGTCGAGCCCGCGGCCATCGGCTGGACCACCGAGGCCTACGTCGAGCTGTACTGCCAGGGCAAGACCTCGCCTGGCGTGATCGCCGCCGCCGTGCTGCGCCATCCCGAGGTTGTCGACGCCTGCACCGTTTCCGGCGACGCCGACGCGCTGATCCACGTCATGGCCGCCGATATGCGCCACTTCGAAGAGGTGCTCGAACGCATCGGGGCCGAGAAGTTCGTCGTCCGCACCAAAAGCGTGCTGGTGCTGTCGCGGCTGCTGCGCCGCTAGCGGTGTCGCCCGGGCGAGACGTCGGCCGAGCCGGCAAGGGCGCCGAATAGCCCCGTTGCGTTGCGACACGCTGGCGCGGCGCAACAAAACGGGGCCACTCGACGGGTCGGAGGCGTCAGAACTTGAAGCGAGTCAGACCGCCCGGTTCGGTGCCCAACGCGACGATCACCGAGCGTGGTGCAACGCGGTACACGTTCCACGGCGGTGGTCCTTGCGACGGCGCATTGAACGGGGCAGTGATCCCCGACCCGGTCTGGTCGGGTTCGGCCGGCCAGCCGTCGTCGGCCCACGCCTTTGCGATTCGCGCCAGTGCGGCCGGCTCGGTCACCCGCGCTGCGTCGCCCTCGATGACGACGTCTGCGTCTCGGACGGACACGGCGATCGAACAGCGCGGATCGTGCTCGACGTTGCGACCCTTCCGGGTGCCCGCTCCCGTCTGGAACCAGAAACTGCCATCCAGCCAGAGAGCACCCACTGGAGTCACATGCGGGCTGCCGTCCGGGTTCACCGTCGCCAACCAGGTCGTGCGCGAATTCAACGCGTCGGGCGCTGGAGCCGACCTCGCCTCGAGTTTGTCGAGAATCTCGGGCCAGTCGACCGGCGGTAGCCCTTCCGCCGCGCCCAGATTGATGATTTCCATGGCGACTCCCTTGATTCGCACGAACGATCTGGCATGGTCGGTCGATGTTCAGACGTACGCCCCGCGGAACAGTCATCGCGGTTGTGACAAATCTTCCTAGGACCACATTGCGTCGGACGCGGACGACAGAGGAGGACTCCTGATGCGCAGCGTGACCTATTCGATGGGCGTCTCACTCGACGGCTACATCGTCGGGCCCGACGGCGACTTCGGCTGGACGGCGCCCAATGCCACGGGGATAAGGCAGGGATGAGGCCGGAACTGTCTGAGACGCGGGCCGGTTACGGCTACTGCGGGT
>JBOGEK010000274.1:0-9900 GCA_050743645.1 Acidothermaceae bacterium | reverse complement strand
GACACTACGCTTGCTGCCCGGCCGACTCCCAGCGACGATGCCAACGGTTGACGCGCTAGACCGCGCCAACCGTCGACATCCTCGCGGTTGATCAGCTGGTGGCGATGCCTTCGTAGCCAGAACCGTTGTCGGGAGTGAGGCCGGTAATCGCGCCGATCTTCGTCAGTGAACCGTCGTCGTTCACGGCGAACTCGTCGATAGCACCAGCACCCGTCGCGAGCTGGTAGAGGTAGTTGCCGTCGAGGCTCGCAGCGACATCGACCGGGCCGGCATCGGTGGTCGCAGTGACGCCGTCCGCGTTGAGCAGGCTGAGCTGGCCACGCGAATTCTCGGAGTAGCCAGTGATGTTGTTCGAGCCGGAGTTTGCGACGTAGACGAAGCCCTTCGCGATCGCCGACCAGCAGGTAGCGGCTTGGTTGTTGGCCACGTGCGACGAAATCGTCGTCAGCTCACCGTCGCGCTGCACCCAGTACGACGACTCACCGCCACTCGCCTCAGCGACGAGCAGCCGGCCGAGGTTGTCGAAGCTCAGCCCGAAAGGCACTGCGCCTGCAGATGGTGTAGTGATCGGCATGGTCGACGGCACGCCCTTGCGGTCGAGAGTGAACACGTCGAGCGTGCCGGCCGACTTCGTCGCGACGACCACCTCGTGGCGGTCGGGAGTAATCGCAACCTGTGCCGGCGACTTCAAGAAGTTCGGGTTCGCTGGATTGCCGAGATTCAGCGAGCGTACCGAATTTTCGATGGCGTGCAGTTGCCCGTTGCGGCCGATCTCGAAGCCCGCGATCTTGCCGTCGATGCCCGCGTCGAGCACGTAGACGAGATTGTGAGAAACGCTGATCGATGTCGGTAGGTGGCCGCCGCTGTTCAGCACCTGTTCCTTCTGCAGCCGGGCGCCGTCGACCTTGAAGACGGTGAATGATTCGCTGCCGGCATTGACGGCGAAGAGCAGCCGGTGTTTTGCGTCGTACGTGAGCGAACCTTGCGACGCGAGCGGGTCGACGACAGCGCCGTCCTGGCTACCACCATTGCCGCCGGTCGGGTAGCTGGCGAACTTCGTCAGCTGGCCGTTGTTGGCACGCGTATACGAGACGATCGCATTTCCGGCTGGGTCGTTCGTCTGGACGAACACCGCATGGTGACTGTTCTCCGAGCCGGCATTGCCGTGTTCACTGAGCTGGCTGGCGTTAGCCAGCGGGGCCAGCGCGAAGGTGGCGAGTGTTGCCACGCCGATCGCCCCGGCTGTGCGGACAGGCAGCGCCTTGAGTAGTCGGCGATGAGTTCGGTGCGACATAGAAGCCTCCGTTTCGACCAGCGCCGACCATGATGGCCGGCGTCACGAAACGTGTTTCTACCAAGGGAATCGAGCTGCTGTCGCTAGGCAAAGCCGGAATTCCGGCACCTGTCAGGAGTTCGTAAGAACTTGCCGTAATCGTTCCGTAAGAACTTGACCGGCGCATATCGGCGCCGCGTCTTGTCGAAACGACGATGCAGACGTTTGACGCGGTAGATCGCGCCAAACGTCGGCATCGTCAGAGGATGCTGACTACGAAATCGTGTAGCTGTAAGGAATCGCAGCGATTTCGTTGGTACTGCCTGTTACGGCATCCCAGGTGTCGAGATACAAGATTCCTTGCACGACGTCACCTGAGTTGCCGGTGGGTGTGATCGTCACCTTGATCGAGCCGTGTTCACCGACTGCCACGTGCACCGGTGTCGCCGCCGGCGCCGAGGCGTCGACGTCAGCCAACAGCGGGTCGCCGCTCGTCGACGTCAAATTGGCGTCGAACGGACGGGTGTGCGCTGTCGCGGTGAACGTGTTCGTGACGGACGGGCTGCCGGCGTCGGTAAACGGACCGATTCCCGTCGGCAACGCCAACCACGTTTGCGGCGCGACAATCGGGTCGCTGTCGGTTACCGACGGGTTGGTGCCCGCAGGCCCGGCCTCGAGGTCGGGGTCACCCTCGAACGACAGGTTGACCAGCTGATCGGCAGGGAACGGCGAGATCTCGAACAGCGTCGGAGCACTCGACGTCGATGACACGGTCAGCGAATCGGTCTCGGTCGGCACACTGAACGCCGGGAACGGCGGCAGGATGTCAGTCGCGAACGTGTACGGGTTGTTCTTTACGACCAACGACGTGTCTGTGCGATCGGCGAGCCGACCGTCGACGAACACGTTCGCATCCGTCACGCCGGTGTTGGTGAACGAAACCGTTGCGGTAACTGGCTTTCCGGCGTCCAACTTCGTGCTGGTGCTGTTGGGCAACCGCTCAGCCTTTACCGTCGCGGGTGACAGTGAGATGACTCCGGTGAACGGCGTGGTAGTCGAGGTTCCGGCCACCGGACCGAGCACGGCGAATACGAGCATCCACCGGCCGGCTTGCGGATTCACCTGGTCAAGCTGCACACCCGGTGTCAACGCGGTGAGGTTGCCTGACGAGTCGACTCGCTGGTTCGTCTGCTCGGAAACAGGCTCACCGTTGGGGTCGACGAGGAACGCGTATACCGCCTGGTTCGGGTTACCGGTAGTAACGACTCCGACGAACAGGTTCGGCGCGTTGTCGGGCACGTCGAACGCGTACGTCTCACCAGGAGCCGGGATTCCCGGACGGCCGTTGCCGCCACCGAATATGCCGCTGAACGTGCCCCGGCTGCCATGCAGCGTAACGAGTTTGCGCACGACGATCGGTACAACAGTGGTTGTGCCGATCGGGGCCACGCTGTCGCTGTTGTCACTTGTCGACGCCTCGGCGCGGCCTTCGCGGCCCGAGGGCGACAGCACGAGCGCCGCCGCGTCGTCGCCTGCATTGGGCGCGGCGAGCGATACGTGCACCGACTGGGTCTGGCCCGGCCGTAGTACCAGCGTGGACGGCGAAACTCGTCCGTCGCTGCTGTTGGCCGTGCTGGTGGCGCTGAACCGCACGTCACCCGTGAAGCCGGCCGCGCTCGCAGCCGTCCAGATCAGCGCGGTCCAGTTGCCTGATACCGGGGACGGAACGGCGACTTCACCGAAATCGCCTGCACCTTGCGGCAGTGAATATGCGCTGAATACGCCGTTGGGGTCGAGCAATACCAACCGCACGACGGCGGCCGGCCCCGCCCACGCGATGCTCGCGTGCAGGTTCGCGGTACCTCGTGGCACCTCGAACTTCGTCTCTTCGTAGGCACGCGGTATCCCGACCTGGTCGACGAATGAGGGGCTGTTCGCGGCATCGATCGAGACGGTCTTGTTGGTCTGGTTCAGTACCCGGCCGGTGCTGCGGACGCTCGCGTGCACCGCTTGCGTGTGCGAGCTGAGGTTGGTGACGGCAACGTCGCCGCTTGCGTCACGGTTCGACGTCGTGAGGTCGAGCTGACCGGGGCTGGCGAGCACGTCGTTCGTGTCACCACTGGGCCGACCGGCGGCGCGTGCCGCGCGAACTGCGCGTAACGCGTCGAGCAAACCGGCACCCTGCTCCTGCGCGGGCAGGCCGAGGTCGTCGGCCGTGCTCGTGAGAATTGTCTTCACTAGTTGGGCGGACGGCGAGGCGCCACCGTGCGAGTCGCGGTAGGCCTGGATGACCAACGCGGCAGCACCCGCAGTGAGAGGTGCCGATTCGCTGGTACCACCGAATTCCTCGAGGCTCGCCGGATTTCCGTTGTTGTCGAGGCAATCGAAGTACAAATCAGGGTTCGGGGTACAGAGTGCCCAACCGAGATCGCCCGGTGCGACCAGGTCGATGGTGCGCCCTGGCTGAGTGAATCCGGACGAGCTCAGTGCCGACACGGTGTTGCTGCGGTACTTGCCGCTGCTCAGCTGGAATCCGTACGCCGTCACCTGCGAGTAAAGCCGCAGCTGCGTCGTGGCACCGACGCCGATGACGTCGGGCGCGCTCGCGGGTGAGCCGATGGTGTTCTGGAATGCGGCGTCGCCCGTACTCGCGACGACGACGATGCCGGCCTTCACCAGTTGTTCGTTGAACACGGCGGTCGGGTCGTTGTTGGTGTCGGGGAACTGGTTGCTGCCGAACGACTCGTTGATGACGTCGGCGTGGTCGTGTGTCACGGCCCAGTCGAGCGCCTGCAGGATCGTGGAGTTGAACGCGAAGCCACCGGCAGGAAAGACCTTCAAACCGACGAGTGATGCGCCTGGCGCCATGCCGAGGACCTTGATGTTGCAGCCCGCGGGGAGCGGGTGCGCGGCGTTGACGAAGGTCGACAGGTCGTAGGTCTGCGTGCCTTGCGCTGCAATCGAGCTGGCGTCGCCGAAGGCTTCGCCACCCGGTGTTGGGGCGTTCGGGCCTTCACCGCTGAAGTCTTGGTAGTCGGTGAACACATGACTGCCGTCGGGCCTGATGAAATCCGGATTGTTGATGTCGAGGCCGTCGGCCAAGAATGCGACCGTGACTCCCTTGCCCGTCGCGATCTTCTGCGCGGACGGCGTGGACGGGTCAGCAAACGCGTCGTGGGTGAGCTGGAGTGCCTCGGGCTCGAGCAGCGGCTTCGACGGGTCGCTCGGACACGTCGTCGATGCAACCGGTGCCGTCGGGGTCGGCGAGCGCCGCAAGGAGAAGGCCTTCGGCCCGGACGACGGCGCACTGGTCGGCTGTTGCGTCGGGTCGGCGACCTTCTCGTCAGGTACCACGGTCGCTACAGCTGGGTCGGCTGCGAGAACGGCCGCACCTGCTTGCGAGATCGTGACGGCGAAGGCGTTCGCGACGTGTAGCTGCCGTACATTCGTGCCGCCGTTTTGTTGCGCCAGCGCGATGAGCGGCGCTTGGTCGGCGTCGGTGGCGTTTACCCGTGCGCCGACGGTGGCGGCAGTAGCGGGCAAATTGTCGTGCTGGTTCTTCAGCATGACAACCACATGCTCGATCAGGGTCGTGCTGGGGCCGGTCGACGTGCTGGTACTCGTGGAACTCGAACTGGACGGACCGGCCGAACTCGATGCTGCCCCAAAGGCGGCAGGCGAACCGGCGACCGTTGTGGCCAGCGCAGCGCCGCTGGCGCTGACGATGGCGATCCAACGGACAAGGGACGGGCGGAGACGGACGGATCGGGGGTGCGACGACGCAAAACCGCGCATGGAAGGCCCTTTCGCAGATCATGCCAGGACGCGGGCAATCTACGACCAATGGGAGGGTTGTGGGAATAGTCGCGTTCGAAGATCTTCCTTCGATAATCGTTCGACTTACTGGCGAGCCATTGTTTACGTGCGCCCAGCCATATTGGTTCATCGGGCGTGCGCGAGGGCTCGAACAACGACAACTGCCGCTCAGCCGTGAGCTGGCGACTCGAGGCTCGAACTCGGTGCCGGGCTGGCGTTGGCCCACGGCCAGACAGCGCGCACATTGTGCAGGCCGACACTGTCGAGATCGACGGAGATGTGTGAACCGTCGCGGACGACCTCGCCACCGTCGACCTTCAGGAATGGTGACCAGTTGACGTCGACGTAGGCCCAGCCGGGCCGTTGCGCGTAGAGCAGCACGCCAGTGTCAGTCGTGCGAACGACCGTGGCGGCGCCTGTCGCGAGTGGCCGCGGGTTCGCAACCCGGTAGAGGGTCCAGTATTCGTCTGACCATACCGGCGTGAGGTAGGGCAGCCCCTGTCCGACAAGCGTGGCCTCGGCCTGCGACCCGGTTTCGAGTGGCACACCGTGCTCAAGCGCCACGTAGCCGGTTGCCGTGCGATCCAGAAAGTCTCGGTAGCTTTCAGCGGTCAGCGGCTCGCGCCCGTAGAAGAGCGGATTCTGAGTTTCGTCGAGCTGGGTGAGCCAGCCGCGCGACAACGAGATACCTGCGTCGGCCAAGCGGGTGGCGCCCCAATGTGTGCGTGAATCGACGACCTCGATGCGCTGGCTGTGCGCGAGCGGATCGTCGGCGAGCCGAGCAGCCAACCCCGCTGTGAATGGCAAGCTGGCAGCACCGTCGAAGGATGCCGATACGTCGCTCACTGCTTGCGCTATCGGATAGATGCTGAGAAGCGCTGCTATCGCCAGCGAACTGAAACGCCGCACCGCGACGTCAGCCACGACGGCAGCGGGCATGATGAGCACCGGGAGTCGGGCGACGTTGCCACCCAACGGCGTGTGGATGAGGTACGTGACGACGAGTGCGCCCGCGCCCAGTAGCGCGGACAGGCGCACGAACCGGCCCACTGGCACGATTGCTGCGCCGATCTGGATCGCCAGCGATTCGATCAACAGCTCGCGAGTGAACGGTTCGTAGCCGCTGAGCGGAAACGCCAGGTGCAAGACGCCCAGGGCAGCGATCACGCCCGACCCGGCAAATATTGCTTCCTTGCGCCGGCTGGGATCAGAAATTGCCAGGGCCGCAGCCGGCACGAGCAAGAAGACGCCCGCGACCGGGCTGGTCAAGCATGCCGCTACCGCGAGTGTCGTCGCCAACAGCGGTCGTCGTCGCGCCAAAGCGAGCGCAGCGCCCGTGCCGACCGCGAGCCCCATGGCGAAGGTGATCCGCCCACAAAGCAAGTCGGCGGCAGTGCACAGGCTGAACATCGCGATGCCGAGGCGGGGTCGACGAGCGGCGGTCAACAGTTCAGCACCCACGACGATCGTCGATGCGGCCGACAAAGCACCGACTAGACGGACGCCCAGGACGGCCATGAACCATGGCGCGAGGAGGCTGTAACTGCCGGTGCCGATGCCTTCGTACCACCGCGCGAATACAGGAACCAGCCCTGAGCGATGGACCAGATGGGCCCACGCAGTCTGTGCTGCCAGATCGGGCACCGTCGGGCTCCACATGAGATACCCAACTGCTACAACTACCGCCAGGACGACCGACAGCCTTCGCGGATGCCACTCAAGAGGGTTCGCGTGAAGAGCACCGGCGATGCGCGCCGGAAAATCGATCGCCCCCACAGTCATGGGATAGATCATGCCAGCTTGCGATAGCGGCACCTAATCCTTTCGCCCTCCTTCGACCCGCCGGAAGCCGCGACGCATCCAGTTGGCGCACGGGAACCGATGCGAAACTGAGGGGTGCGATTCTCTGGAGCAGTGCTGGAGCGACGGCGGGCGAGCGTGCCGCCGATCAGCTATCCGCCCGGGCTGCCTGTAGTCGAGCGCAGAGGCGACATCGCGACAGCGATTCGTAACCACCAAGTAGTGATCGTCGCCGGTGAAACCGGATCGGGCAAGACCACCCAATTGCCGAAGATCTGCCTTGAACTCGGCCGCGGCGTGCACGGCGTTATCGGCCACACCCAGCCAAGGCGAATAGCCGCGCGTGCCGTAGCCGAGCGAATCGCCGAAGAACTGCGCACCCCGTTGGGCGATGCGATTGGCTACAAGGTGCGGTTCAGCGATCGCTCCAACGACAGCACGCTCGTCAAGGTGATGACCGACGGAATCTTGCTTGCAGAGATGCAGCGCGACAAGATGCTTCGCCGCTACGACACGATCATCATCGACGAGGCACACGAACGCAGCCTGAACATCGACTTCATTCTCGGATACCTGAAGCAGCTGCTCCCGCGTCGTCCTGATCTCAAAGTCGTCGTGACGTCAGCAACCATCGACCCCCAAAGATTCTCAGAACACTTCGGCGGCGCGCCCATTGTCGAGGTGTCGGGCCGCATGTTCCCGGTCGAGGTTCGTTACCGCCCGCTCGTCGAAGAATCCGAGCCCGCCGAAGATGGGCCGGACGACGAGTCAGGCGGCGAACCTCGGGATGGCGTCACCGCAATCTGTGAAGCCGTCGACGAGTTGTGTCGTGAGGGTCCCGGCGACATCTTGGTGTTCTTGAGTGGTGAGCGCGAAATCCGAGACACCGCGGACGCGCTTCGCAAGCAGGACTTGAAGCAGGCGGAGGTCCTGCCGCTGTTTGCTCGACTCTCGTCGGCGGAGCAGCATCGGGTCTTTCAATCCCATGTCGGCCGGCGCATCGTGCTTGCCACGAACGTTGCTGAGACCTCGCTCACGGTGCCCGGCATTCGATACGTTGTCGACCCCGGTACCGCGCGCGTTTCGAGATACAGCCACCGCACAAAGGTGCAGCGGCTGCCGATCGAGGCGATCTCGCAGGCTTCTGCGAACCAGCGCAAGGGCCGATGTGGCCGGGTTGAAGCCGGTGTCTGCATCAGGTTGTACTCGGAGGCAGACTTTTTGAGCCGGCCCGAATTCACTGACCCCGAGATTCTGCGCACGAACCTGGCGTCGGTCATCTTGCAGATGGCGGCGTTGGGGCTCGGCGACATCGCGGCGTTCCCATTCGTCGAACCGCCCGACCGTCGCAATATCCGCGACGGCGTAACGCTTCTTGACGAACTCGGGGTGCTCGACACGACGCATGGACCACACCGGCTCACCGCGCTTGGCCGAAAACTCGCCGCACTTCCGGTCGACCCCAGGATCGCGCGTATGGTGATCGAGGCCGATCGCAATGGCTGTGCGCGTGAGGTTCTCGTGATTGCGGCCGCTCTCTCGATCGTTGATCCGCGTGAGCGGCCGACCGAAAAGCAGCAGGCGGCCGATGATATGCATGCACGATTTGTCGATCCTGACTCCGACTTCATCAGCCTGCTCAACCTTTGGAACTATCTGCGAGACAAGCAGCATGAGTACTCGTCGAGCAGGTTCAGGCGGATGTGCAGATCTGAGTTCCTCAACTACCTGCGGGTACGCGAATGGCAAGACGTCGTTGGCCAACTGCGCCAGGTCGCGCGAACACTCGGTGTGCGCTTTAACGAGATCGAGCCCGATCGAAACGCGATTCATCAGTCTTTGCTGGTGGGGTTGCTCTCACATATCGGCATGCGCGACGTCGAGACGCGTGACTACCTCGGCGCGCGCAACGGTCACTTCGGCATCTTTCCTGGATCTGCGTTATTCAAGAAGCAGCCGCGTTGGGTGATGGCTGCTGAACTCGTTGAGACAACTCGGCTATGGGGCCGGATGTGCGCACGCATCGAACCCGAGTGGGTAGAACCACTGGCCGGTCACCTCGTCAAGCGCAGCTACAGCGAGCCGCACTGGGATTCGAGGCGCGGCGCCGTGATGGCCTACGAGAAGGTCTTGCTGTACGGCATTCCGATCGTGGCGTCGCGCCGGATCGGCTACGGCCGGATCGATCCGGCGCTGTCGCGCGAGTTGTTCATCAGGCATGCGCTGGTCGAAGGCGACTGGCGCACACATCACGCTTTCTTTGACGATAACCGCAAGACGATCTCGGCCATTGCGGACCTCGAAGACCGCGTGCGCCGGCGCGATCTCGTCGTCGACGACGAGACACTGTTCGATCTCTACGATGCGCGCGTCGGTGCGGCAGTCGTCTCGGCGCGGCACTTCGACAGCTGGTGGAAGAAGTCTCGTAAAGCCAATCCTGATTTACTCACTTTCAGTGCCGATATGCTCACGGTCAAGGAAGTTGACGTCGACGGGTACCCCGACACTTGGCGGCAACGAGACCTCGAGTTTCCCCTCGCGTATGCCTTCGCACCGGGTACCGAGTGCGACGGTGTTAGCGCGCGTGTCCCGATCGCCGTCCTCAATCAGGTCGATGCCGACGACTTCACGTGGCAGGTGCCCGGATACCGCGAAGAACTCATTGTGGCGTTGATTCGGTCGTTGCCGAAGCAGCTCCGCCGGCACTTTGTGCCTGCACCAGATTCGGCGAAGAGACTTAACCGATCGATCGAGGCGCGACGAGGATCGCTGTACGAAGCACTTGCTCGCGAGATGTGGCGCATGAGCGGGATAGAGGTGCGCACCGACGACTTCGACCTTACGCAGCTACCGCCCTGGCTGTTGATGCGTTTCGACATCGTCAACGTCGACGGCGAGACGTTGGCCGCGGGCCGGTCGCTCGACGAACTGGGGCGCGTTCTCGTCGGCTCGGTGCGTGCCGCGATTCGCGAGGGTGCCTCTGAAATCGAGTCGACTGGCCAACGCAACTG
>JBOGEK010000273.1:0-2710 GCA_050743645.1 Acidothermaceae bacterium | reverse complement strand
CCAAAACGTGCACATTCAGACCATGGCCGGTCCGAACTCGGCGGTGCTGTGAGGTCGTCACGGCCCGCTGCAACCCGGCCTGCTGCAACCCGGCCCGCGCGATGCGTCGCTCGCGCCGTTACGCTTGGTCGGACGCCGAGAAGCAGCCGTGCGCAAGCTGATCCCCTGTCTGCCGAAGGGTTTGACTAGAACCGTGACTTCAATCCTCGACCACACGGACGCTGCCAACTCCGTTTTCGATCGCCTCGAACCGCTGCTCATGGCTGTCAGTAAGCCCGTGCAATACGTTGGTGGTGAGTTGAACTCGGTCGTGAAGCCGTGGGATTCGTGTGACGTGCGCTGGTGCTTGATGTACCCCGACGCATACGAGATCGGGTTTCCGAACCAGGGCGTGCAGATCCTCTACGAGGTGCTCAACGAACGCGAAGGCGTGCTCGCCGAACGCACCTACGCGGTCTGGCCCGATCTCGAGAAGCTCATGCGCGAGCACGGCATCCCGCAGTTCACGGTCGATGCTCATCGCCCGGTCGGCGCTTTCGACGTATTCGGCTTGTCGTTTTCGACCGAGCTCGGCTACACGAACATGGTCAACGCCTTGAGTTTGGCCGGCATACCGATCGAGGCGCGCGACCGCGACATCGACCACCCGATCGTCATCGCGGGCGGCCACTCGGCCTTCAACCCAGAGCCGATCGCCGATTTCATCGACGCTGCAGTGCAAGGCGACGGTGAGCAGGTCGTCATCGCGGTCACCGAGATCGTGCGCGACTGGAAGCGAGAGGGCCGACCTGGCGGCCGCGAAGAATTGCTTTACCGGTTGGCGAAGTTGGGCGGGGTTTACGTGCCACGCTTTTACGACGTCAGCTACTTGCCCGACGGCCGCATCGAAGCAGTCACGTCGAATCGCGAAGGCGTGCCCGCCCGGGTCAGCAAGCACACGCTGATGGATCTCGACGAGTGGCCTTACCCGAAGAAACCCCTTGTTCCGCTGGCCGAAACCGTGCACGAGCGGTTCAGCGTCGAGATTTTCCGCGGCTGCACGCGCGGATGCCGCTTCTGCCAAGCCGGCATGATCACGCGCCCGGTGCGCGAACGCTCGATCGACACCATCGGTGCGATGGTCGAAAACGGCTTGCAGCAAAGCGGTTTCTCAGAGGTTGGTCTGCTTTCGCTCAGCAGCGCCGACCATTCCGAAATCGGTGAAGTCGCCAAGCAGCTGGGCGATCGCTACGAGAACACGAACACCTCGTTGTCGTTGCCGTCCACCCGAGTCGACGCGTTCAACGTCGACCTCGCTAACGAGTTTTCGCGTAACGGCAGGCGTTCTGGGTTGACGTTCGCCCCCGAGGGCGGCAGTGAGCGCATGCGCAAGGTGATCAATAAGATGGTGACCGAGGAAGACCTGATTCGCACAGTCACCACGGCCTACACGCAAGGCTGGCGACGGGTGAAGCTCTACTTCATGTGCGGCTTGCCGACCGAGACCGACGCCGACGTCGTCCAGATTGCTGATCTTGCACGCAAGGTGATCCAGGCGGGCCGGCAGGCGAGCGGTACCAAAGACATCGGTTGCACCGTCTCCATCGGTGGCTTCGTGCCGAAGGCACACACGCCGTTCCAGTGGGCGGGACAGCTCGACCACGAGACCACCGATGCGCGGTTGGCGAAGCTCCGCGACGCGATCCGCGCCGACAGGCAATACGCCAAGGCCATCGGTTTTCGTTACCACGATGGGAAACCTGGCATCGTCGAGGGCCTGCTCTCGCGCGGTGACCGCCGGGTCGGCCGAATCATCAAGCAGGTCTGGCTCGACGGCGGCCGGTTCGACGGCTGGAGTGAGCACTTTTCGTTCGATCGCTGGATGAACGCGGCCGAGGTTGCGCTACGCGACCAGCCGGTCGACGTCGACTGGTACACCACGCGCGAGCGAACCCGCGAAGAAGTGCTGCCGTGGGATCACCTCGACTCCGGGCTCGACAAGGATTGGCTCTGGCAGGACTGGCAGGACTCCTTGTCACAAGTCGAGGTCGAAGACTGCAGATGGACGCCGTGCTTCGACTGCGGCGTCTGCGACACCATGGGCACCAACATCCAGATCGGCCCGACCGGTCGCACGCTGCTGCCGCTTACCGTCGTCCGCTGATGTTGGCGCTCGACACCGTTGTCCGGACGGCGACACCAGCCGACGCGGTTGATCTCGCGCGGCTGCGCTGGCAGTGGCGCGTCGACGAGCAGGGGGAGCGTGGCTCCTCCCTTGAGGCGTTCACAGTGGACTTCGCGTCGTGGTGGGCGGCACATGCCGACAGCCATCTTGGGTTCCTCGCGTTGGTCGAATCGCGTCCGGTCGGCATGGCTTGGCTCGCGATCATCGACCGCGTCCCGGGGCCGGCTCAGTTGCTCCGCCGCGCGGGCAGTCTGCAAAGCGTGTATGTGTGTTCAGCTGAACGCGGTCGCGGCATCGGGGCTCGTCTGGTCGAGGCGGCGGTCGGGGCCGCAGCCGAGGACGGTCTCGAATACGTTTCCGTACACCCGTCCGCGCGCTCGTTCTCGTTGTATCGCCGCGCCGGTTTCACTGACACCAGCGGCGTGCTCGAACTCGACGGACGAGATGGAGCGTCGACACATGGCTCAACGGCAACCTGACGCGCGCGATGTCGCGCCTACGGTGCAGCGCTTGCGGGTGCACTTCGCCAAGCGCGGACGCCTGCGG
>JBOGEK010000272.1:0-2390 GCA_050743645.1 Acidothermaceae bacterium | reverse complement strand
ACGCGCCCGCTGGCGCACGGCCATGATCAGGCCGGAAAGCGTGCGCATCGCGCTGAGCGGCATCGTGCACAACCGCTTGCGATCGGCGCTCACGATGCTCGGCATGCTGATCGGCGTCGGCTCGGTCATCATGCTCGTTGCGGTCGGCACGGGATCGTCGCAAGCAGTACAGAAGAGCATCGAAGGCCTCGGCACCAACCTGCTGCAGATCAGCCCGCAAGGGGGATTCGGCGGATTTGGCCCGATCGGCAAAGGCGGTGGGCGGGCGACGTTGGGCACCCAATCTAAGGCCGCCAACCTGACCGCTGCCGACGTCAAGGCGTTACAAGACAAGACGCAGAATCCGGACGTCGTCACTGTCGCACCGGTGGTCAACGCCAACTCGGTGACGGCGGTCTATCAAGGAGCGTCGTATTCGCCGTCGTCCTTCGTCGGCACGACACCCGGGTACTTCGACATCAAAGGCTACAAAATCGCCGAGGGAACCTTTTTCACCGACGCCGACGAGACGCAACACAACCGGGTAGCGGTGATCGGCGAGACGGTCGCCACCAGCCTCTTCGGCACGGCCGACCCCATCGGCAACAACGTGCAATTCAACGGCTCGAACTTTCAGGTCGTCGGACTGCTGAAAACCAAAGGCACCAACGGTGCGCAAGATCAGGACGACGTCGTCCTGGTCCCTCTCACCGCAGCCCAAGACACGATCACCGGCTACAGCAGGTCGTACAGCACGATCGACGTCGAAGCGAAGTCGCCGTCGAAGGAGGCCGACGCCGAAGCTCAGGTCACCGCAACGCTTGAGACAAGCCATTCCATCGCCGCCGGCAGCACCGACGACTTCAGGATTCTCAACCAGGCAAGCCTTCTCGAAAGCTCGCAGTCGTCGAACAAGGTGTTTACGACATTGCTCGGCGCGGTCGCTGCGATCAGCCTGCTGGTCGGCGGCATCGGAGTCATGAACATCATGCTGGTGACGGTGACAGAACGCACCCGCGAGATCGGAATCCGTAAGGCCATCGGCGCGAAACGCTCCGACATTATGGGGCAGTTCGTCGTCGAGGCAGTGCTGCTCTCTGCCCTGGGTGGACTAGCGGGTGTTGCGGCAGGCATTCTCGGCAGCCATTTCAAGGTGATCGGAATTCAACCAGTGGTCGCCGATTATTCAGTCTTTCTCGCTTTCGGTGTCGCCGTGGTCACCGGCCTGTTCTTCGGGCTATATCCGGCGAGCCGGGCAGCGCGCCTACTCCCGATCGAGGCGCTGCGCTATGAGTAGTCGACAACGTCAGGCCCGCAAGCAGTCGATTTATCCTCATCCACACGGAGATTCCCGATGACGCACAACGAGGCAACCCACGTCGACGGCGCCGCCGAAGCCGTTCGTTCGGGTGCCGACGACGCGACTGCGACGCGCGCGCTTGGTCAACTCCCGACACAGTCGGAGGCACCGCCGCCGCCGCTCATGCCGCTTCGGCGGCGGAAGTTGCCGATCGCAACAATGGCGCTTGCCATCGCCGCCGCTGGAGGCGTCGGTTTCTACAGTGGCGTGCGGGTCGAGAAGGGCCAGATCAAAACGACGGGCAACACCGGCTCGAACGCAGCAGCGTTCGCCTTCGGCAACGCGGCCAACGCCAGAACGGGTGCGCGGACAAACACGACTCCGAGCCCCGCGGCCAGCGGAGCGCCTGGAGCGGCTAGAGGCACCGGGGCGGGTGGCAACGGCGCGGCCGGCAGCGGCGCGGGGTCCGCGAGCGGCGGAAGCGCGAACCTCGTCGGAACGGTTACCGTCGTTGACGGCAACACGCTTTACGTCACGGAAACCAACGGCGACACAGTCAAAGTCACGACCTCTGACGGCACGACCGTCACAAAGACGGTGACCGGAACGGTGAAAGACCTGGCCCCGGGCGAAAGCGTCATCATCCGCGGGGTGCAGTCGTCGCAAGGCGTCTACGCCGCCCAGTCGGTGACGCAGGCAAGTTCTACTGCCGGGCTGGTCGGCGGATTTGGTGGCGGCGCGGGCGGCGGCTTCGGTGGCGGTCGCGCTAACCGGTCAGGCGCAGGAGCTACCACGACACCGAAGTCGACGTCCGGCAGCTAGTGCTCGTCGCTCAGCGTCACCACAGCAAGCCGTGAGCAGCCCTCCAGGCTGAGTTCAGTCGGCGTCCATCGTCGGGCTCGAAAGTCGTTGCATGACGACGATATTGGAACCGGCACTCAACTCGCCAAACACGGAAACGACCTGACGGCTCAGCCAACGGCGTCCGGCACTACGTCAGGCACTGTCACCTAGACGACCGATGCTGACGGGACGACGCCTCGTCGGTAACGCTCCATTCGAGAAGCCCCGTTTCGTTGCGACACGCTGGTGCGTCGGAAGGAAACGGGGC
>JBOGEK010000271.1:0-4038 GCA_050743645.1 Acidothermaceae bacterium | reverse complement strand
ACTCGACGTAGCGGCGCTGCCCTTCGGCGAAGATCGTGTCGAACGCGAGGCTCGACTTGCCTGAACCCGACAAGCCGGTGAAAACGATCAGTGCGTCACGCGGCAGAACGAGCGAGACGTCTTTGAGGTTGTGCTCACGCGCGCCGCGCACGACGAGACGATCGGCCATGACGGGATTACCCCACGCCCTTCTGACAGTTCAACTGATCACCGGCACCCGGAGACCGCCGGGCGTCGTCCATCGTAAATGCCAGGCCCGACAGAAAGGCGGGCCGCAAAATCGAAGGCGATTCGATCAAGTAGCTGGGTAGGTTGCGAGGATGAGCGAAGCCAGTGACCAAGCCACCCAATCCGCTGCCCAGCCCGCTGCCGAACAGTCTGCCCAACACTTCGATCCCGCATCGTCTTCCGCCGAGATCGCGGCCGCGACAGCCCGCCTCCTCGATACCGCTCGAACGCTGTCCGACGACGACGTGCTCGCACCCTCAGTGCTGCCCGACTGGACCCGCGGCCACGTACTCACCCATATCGCGCGCAACGCCGACGGCTTGTCGAACCTGCTCGGCGGGGCCACCGCCGGTGAACAGCGCACCGCATACCCGAGCCGCGACGCGCGCACCGCCGACATCGAAGCAGGCTCCCGGCGTCCGATCAAAGAACTGATCGCCGACATCGAGGGCGCGCACGAGCGGTTCGTGGCAGCCGTAGCGGCGGTACCGCCGTCACGCTGGGATTTCCGGCAGGCGTGGGGGTCCGCCGGCCAGACCCGCGAAGCAAGTCACCTGCTCGAAGCGCGACTGCGCGAGGTGGCGATCCACCACATCGATCTCGACGCCGGCTACTCCGCCGCCGATTGGTCGCCGGAGTTCGCGCTGCTCATCCTGCAGTCGGTGCTGCCTGCGTTCGAGAGCAGAGGGCTGGCGCCGTGCACGCTGCGCCCGACTGACATCGACGCCGTCGTCGACGCGAACGGCGGGTCGGGCCTCGAGGTCAGCGGCGATGCGCACGCGTTGACCACCTGGTTGCTCGGACGCGATCACGGCGGGTCGCTGAAGGTGACGGGCGGCGACCTGCCCACTCCCCCCGACTGGACCTGAGCGAGAATCGCCCCATGAGCGCTGACCGTTCGTACACCGGCGAGGTGACGGTGGGCGGCCCGGCCGCCGTCCGCGAACTGCCGAGCCTGCGCATCACGAAGATCGCGGTTGGGCCGATGGACAACAACGCCTACCTGCTTCGGTGCGGAGCCACCGGTGACACGGTTTTGATCGACGCTGCCGCCGAGCCTGACCGGATTCTCGATGAGCGCGGCGACGGGCTGCTCATCAGCGTGATCACGACGCATCAGCATCCCGACCACTGGCAGGCACTGGAGTCGGTGGTCGGCGTCACCGGACCAAGCGTGATTGCCCATCCCGCCGACGCCGGCGGCCTCCCGATTCCGGTGACCGAACTCGTCGACGACGGCGACACGATCGAGTTCGGCGACTGCGAACTGCGCGTCATCCATCTGAGGGGCCACACGCCGGGCAGCATCGCGTTGCTCTACGACGCCGACCCCACTGCGCCGCACCTCTTCACCGGTGACTCCCTTTTCCCAGGCGGGCCGGGGAATACGCACGGTAATGCGACTGACTTCACCTCGCTGATCGACGACCTCGAAGCCAAGATCTTCGCGAAACTTCCCGATGAAACTTGGGTGTATCCGGGCCACGGCAACGACACGACGCTCGGTGCCGAGCGCCCACACTTGGCTGCGTGGCGGGCCCGCGGCTGGTAGCCCGCTCCGCTGGTAGCCCGCTTTCAAGTTCGGGCCAAATCTTTTGCTCATCTATTGACAGTTGGGCCATCTCGCGAGAAGGTCCTCCACAGTCGGTAGGAAGCTTTACTAACTAACAGAGCGTCGCAGAAATCGCCGAAGTCGACGTCAGTTCGGACGTCGTCGCGCACCACTGCTCGTCGTCACCGCAGCCGAAACCGCAGCAGTACAACGGGTCACCGAACCGGCCGTGGGGCCGCGCTTCCGCGCCTCGATACGCGCCCCACGGCTCTCCTTTGCGGCGCACCTCAGGCAAGAGGTGGCGCCCCTCATAGCTGGCGCGGAACCGACCTACCAACATCTCGACGAAGGGAGCAAGGTGAAACACAAGACCCGTAGGTACACCGCAATCTCAGCGGTGACGGCCATGCCACTGTTGGCGCTGTCGTTCGCTACAACGAGCGGTTCGGCCGCCGCAGCGACAGTTGCGCATCCATTCCCCACGCATGTCGCGTACAAGGTCGGTGTCATGCCGTCGGCATCTCAATCGTCGCGTGACGCGGCCGTTGAAAACGCTTATGACGCCTGGAAATCCAGCTACCTCGTGCATGGTTGCGCGTCGAACGAGTACTACGTCTCAACGAAGGGGGACGACGACGCGCCGAACAACGGCACGGTGTCTGAAGCTCAGGGCTACGGCATGAACATCGTGCCGCTGATGGCGGGCTACGACGCGAACGCGCAGACCGAATTCGACGGGCTGTGGCAGCTGGTGAAGGACCACGAAGACCAGTACGGCCTGATGCAATGGCAACTCGACGGCAAGACCTGCAAATACACCGATTCCGGAACACCTGACGCCGCAACCGACGGCGACCTCGACATCGGTTACGGCCTCATCCTCGCCGACAAGCAATGGGGTGGCTACGCCTCGGCAGCGAAGACCTGGCTGGCGAGTTTCTACGCTCACGACGTGACATCCGACGGCCATCTCAAAGCAGAGGACGACGGCCCAAACACCGACACCCGGCCGTCAGACAACATGCTCGACCACCTTCGCGCATTCGCCGCCTACGACTCGGCCCACGACTGGAACAAGGTGATCCAACGCCAGGAAGCGCTGTTCACCGAGTTCAGCAACGCCTACTCGTCGAGCAGCGGACTAATGTCGGACTTCGTCGTCAGGGCCAACACGACGAGCCCCAAGCCCGCACCCGCCAACTACCAGGAAGACCAGCCCGACAACATCGTTGGCTACAACTCGATCCGGGTGCCGTGGCACCTTGGCACTGACGCCCTGGAAAACGGCTCGTCGGTCGCCGGCGTCGCCTACGGGTTGGCGAAGAAAGAGTCGGCCTGCACGAAGAAACTGGCGGGCGGCAATCCGGCGAAGGTTCAGCCGCACATCAAGCTGAGCTGCGCCAACGCCAACATCAGTGGCGACACTCAGGCCGAAGAAGCGGGCGACTCAATCGGTCCGGCAGCGATGGCAGCCGGCGACCAAGCCTGGACCGACGCAATCTGGCAGCAGGCCCAAGGCAACCCGTTCGGTGACGCCTACTACGGCGAGACGATCCGGATGCTCGTCCTGATCGTGATGGCCGGCGATTACTGGAATCCAGCGGCAATCAACGCGCCGATTAACGACTTTTCGATTGCTGCGTCGCCCTCGTCAGGTTCGGTGACACAGGGTGGTTCGACGTCCGCCACCATCAATACCGCTGTGACGTCAGGTTCGGCGCAGGCGGTGGCATTGTCGGCGAGCGGCGGCCCGGGTGGTTCGACAGTCGCACTGAACCCCACCTCGGTCACGGCTGGAGGTAGCTCGGCGCTGACGGTCACCACAAGCAGTTCGACCGCCACTGGCACGTTCACGATTACAGTCACAGGCTCGGCGTCGTCCGGCTCGCATACGACGGCTTACACGGTGACGGTCGATCCGGTCGGCGGCGGCCCGACGAGCTACGAAGCGGAGTCGAGCGCGAACACCTTGGCGGGTGGCGCGATCGTCATCTCCTGCGCCGCGTGCTCAGGTGGAGCTCGCGTGGGCTACATCGGTGCGGGTGGAACGCTGACCATCAACGATGTGACGGCTCCGAGCTCCGGTACGTACAACGTCGTTTTCGCTTACACACAAGCGGAATCATCGACGCTCACCGGCGACATCAGCGTGAATGGCGGCACGGCGAAAGCAGTGAAGTTCGCGAACACCGGCTCCTTCGACACGCCACAGAACCTCACCGTGTCACTCAACCTCACGGCCGGTTCGAACACGATCG
>JBOGEK010000270.1:0-2588 GCA_050743645.1 Acidothermaceae bacterium | reverse complement strand
GTCGAACAGCGCGGCTAACCTCGCGTGCGGTGAACGCGGGTCGATCGCAGTCGCGGCCTCAGTCGGGGTGGTCACGGTGGTCACGGTTTTCCCTTCAGACCGGTTGGAAGACGAGCACGACGTTGTGGCCGCCGAAGCCGAACGAGTCGGAAAGCGCCGCACCTGGTCGAAGTGGTCGCGGGTCGACGGTGACGATGTCGAGGTCGACGTCGTCGTCCTTGTCTTCGAGATTCAGCGTCGGCGGAACAACTTTTTCGCGCAGCGCGAGCAAGGTGGCGATCGCCTCGACGGCGCCCGCCGCCCCGAGCAGGTGTCCCATGCTCGACTTCGGCGCACTCACCACGATGTTGTCGGCGTCATCGCCGAACACGTCACGAATCGCCTTTGCTTCGGCAGTGTCACCGGCCGGTGTCGAGGTCGCGTGTGCATTGATGTGCACGACGTCGGACGTCGAGATGCCCGCGTCTTCGAGTGCCGCGCGCAATGCTCGGCTGACTCCACGGCCCTCGGGCTCAGGAGCCGCGAAGTGGTAAGCGTCAGCCGAAAGGCCCACGCCGGTGACTTCGCCGAGGATGTGCGCGCCACGGGCCTTGGCGTATTCCTCGGATTCGAGAACAAGCGCACCGGCGCCTTCGCCCATGATGAATCCGTCACGTGCCTTGTCGTAAGGCCGCGATGCGCGGGCTGGTTCGTCGTTGCGCGTCGACATCGCGCGCATCGACGCGAACGCCGCGAGGGGCAGTGGGTGGATTGCAGCTTCGGTGCCGCCACAGAGCACGACATCGGCGCGGCCATCGCGAATCATCTGCAAGCCATAGGAAATTGCTTCAGCGCCGGAGGCGCACGCACTTACGGGCGCGTGCACGCCAGCCTGCGCGCCGACTTCGAGACCGACGGTCACGGCCGGGCCGTTCGGCATCAGCATCGGCACGGTGTGCGGCGAGACTCGGCGCGGGCCCTTTTCTTTCAACACGTCGTACGCGTTGAGCAGCGTGGTGACGCCACCGATACCCGAGGCGAAGACCACGCCGAGACGCGTCTTGTCGACGTCGGGCTTTCCGGCGTTCGCCCACGCCTCGCGGCTGGCGACGAGTGCGAACTGCTGCGAGCGGTCGAGAGTGCGTGCCTCGACCCGCTCGAGTATGTCGAGCGGGTCGACAGCGGCGGTCGCCGCCAATCGTGCGGGCAGCTCGGCAGCCCATTCGTCGGTGAGCACCTTCACACCCGAGCGGCCTTCGAGCAAGCCGGCCCAGGTCGAAGCGACGTCGCCACCGAGCGGTGTGGTCGCGCCAATACCTGTGACGACCACACGCCGGCGGGCGCTGCTGTCAGTCGTGGTTGCGGTCACAGAAGTTGCCTCTCGTGCGGGGGAATTGCGGGTTGTTCCGACAGGCCGGACGGGCGGTAACTCGACGAGAAACGCCGAGCTACCCGCCGTCCGGGCTGATTGTTTTAAGCCGTGACCCCGGCCTTGTCGATGTAAGTGACGGCGTCGCCGACGGTCTTCAGGTTCTTGACGTCGTCGTCGGGGATGCGGACACCGAACTTCTCTTCAGCGGCCACGACAACTTCGACCATCGACAGCGAGTCGACATCGAGGTCGTCGGTGAAGCTCTTGTCCAGCTGGACGTCGGCAGCCGGGATACCAGCCACCTCGTTCACGATCTCCGCGAGACCGGCGAGGATCTCCTGCTGGGACAGGGCCATGAGCATTCTCCTTACGTGGGGTGGGTTATTCGACACACGCGGCCGTGCGGGATCAGGGGATCTCGACGACCTGCGCGGCGTAGGTGAGGCCGGCACCGAAGCCGATGAACAGCGCGGGCTGGCCACTTTCGACCTCACCGCGTTCGATCAGCGCGGAAAGGGCGAGCGGGATGGAAGCAGAAGATGTGTTGCCCTGCGTTTCGATGTCGCGTGCGATGACCACGCTGCTCGGAAGCTTCAGCGTCTTCACCAACGACTCGACGATACGCAGGTTTGCCTGGTGCGGAATGAAAGCGCCCAACTCGTCAGCGGTCACGCCTGCGAGATCGAGCGCGCGTTGTGCGACTGGGCCCATTTTCGTTACGGCCCAACGAAAAACGGTCTGGCCTTGCATGCGAAGTGCGACCGGCGGCAACGGCTCGCCAGTGGCAAGCGCGTGCTGCACCTCTATGTAGGTAGGCACCTGGGTGATGGTGTGTGCCTGCGCGCCGTCACTGCCCCAAACGACCGGGCCGATGCCCGGTTGGTCGGACGCCGCAACCACCACCGCGCCGGCGCCGTCACCGAACAAGAACGCCATGCCACGGTCGTGCGGGTCGATGAAGTCGGTCATCTTCTCGGAACCGACGACGACCACGTGGCGGGCGCTACCGGCGCGCACGGCGTCGGCTGCCACCGAAAGCGCGTAGCTGAATCCGGCACAGGCGGCGTTGATGTCCATGGCACCGGCACGGGTGGCGCCGATGCGGTCTTGCACCTGACTGGAACCGCCGGGGGTCTGGAACGGGTGCGAACAGGTGGCGAGCAACACGAGATCGATCTCGGCGGGTGCGACACCTGATGCGGCAACGGCTTTCGACGCGGCGTTGGTGGCCATGTCG
>JBOGEK010000269.1:0-6295 GCA_050743645.1 Acidothermaceae bacterium | reverse complement strand
CCCATGCGAACAGGAGACCTGGTGGCCACTCCCGAGCAGTGCGACACGGCGATCGGGCAGCTCGCCGCGCATTTCGGCGCGTCGCACGGCCACCGTGCCGACGGACTCGACCGCAGCGTCAGCGCCGAGATCACCGATCTCGGCCTGCATTACCGCGGTCGCCTGCACGACGGCGTCCTCGACGTCAAGCCGACCGCCGAGACGTCCGACGCGAATTCGGCCGGCGGTTCGGCGCAGATCAGGCTCACGATGACCAGTGACGACTTGCTCGCGCTCGCGGCGGGCAACCTCTCCCTCGGGGCTGCTTGGCTTGCGGGCCGGGTCAAGGTGCACGCCTCGTTGCCCGACATGCTGCGGTTGCGCACGATGCTGTGACGCCGGTGAAGTCGCCATCGGCGTCCAGTTAGTTCAGTGCCAGCCGAGATCGGCGAGCAATTTCGGCGCGCCCTCGTATCGCTGCCCCGCGTCGTCCATCGACCACACCAGTGCGAGCAGTGCACGGAGGGCCTCGATGCCGGGAGCATCGTCGCCATCGATCATCAACTGCCCGCCACGACTGTGCACGATCGCCTCGCCGCAACGGGCGCTGCCATCGTCGTCGAGCACGACGGCAGGTTGCGCCTCGAGCAGTGCGGCCAGGCCCTCGCCAAGAAAGGTCGGCCGGTGTTCGGGCCGCGCCGTCAACAGGTCGGACGCCGTCGTCACGCCTGTCAGCACCAAAAGGCTCGACGTGTTGGCGCGATGTGCTCCCTCGATATCGGTGTCGAGGCGATCGCCGACCACCAGCGGATTTTCGGCCGCCATTCGGCGCACCCCCTCGGCATGTAATGGAAGCTCAGGTTTACCAGCAACCACAGGGTTTTTACCGGCGGCCGCCCTTACGACGCCGACGAGCGAGCCATTCCCCGGCAATAATCCGCGAGAGCTCGGCAGCGTGCTGTCGGCATTTGTCGCAACCCAAAACGCCCCGGCACGCACGGCCAGCGCGGCTTCTGCAAGGTCTGCATAACAAAGCTCAGACCAAAACCCTTGGACGACGGCGTCGGGTCGATCGTCGGCCGACGACACGGCCCGCAACCCGGCCGCCTCGACCACCTGCCGCAAAGCCGGACTGCCGGTGACGAGCACCGACGCGCCAGTTCCGACCTCGGCGACGATAACGGCCGCCGCGGCCTGAGCAGACGTGACGACGTCGTCCGTCGTCGCAGGTATGCCGAGTTCGACAAGGTGTCGGGCGACATCGTCCGGCGAACGCGACGCGTTGTTGGTGACGAACGCAAGCCGCATGCCCTGCGCGCGCGCTCGAGCCAATGCGTCAGCCGCCCCGTCGACCGGCTCCGGCCCGACGTACACGACGCCGTCGAGATCGAGCAATGCAACATCGTGGACGACGGCGAGTGGCTGATCGGTGCCTTGGAGCCATGGCCGGTCGCCAACACCTGACGTCACGAGGCTCCTTCGAATCGGGCGCGGGCGATCCGCAACTCTCGACCGTAGTGGGCGATGTCGGGGCGCATCGCAGCGGCCAATGCAAGATGTTCGACCGCAACTCGCAGGTCACCGGTTCTCGCGGCACTCAGTCCGAGGGCGAAGTGTGCGTAATCGTCGGCCGGATTCACCGCGATGATTTTCGCGAAGGTCTCGCGCGCGGCGGCGTACCGTCGTGACTCGAACTGGGCACGACCGAGCGCCTCGAGGATGCTGCGCGAGTGTGGCTCGGCTTCGGCCGCTCTCGCCAGCACTTGTGCAGCAGCCGCCGAACTCCGTGCGTCGAGAAGCTCGAGGCCACGCGTGTACCAGTCGTAGGCGCCCTCGCCGTCGGGTAGCTCGCCGTCGGGCACGAGCTCGCCATCCGAGTCCCGGCCGACGGTGTCGAACCGCTCGGGCTCCGTCGGGTGCGAATCCTGCATCAGACCTCCTTGCCCTAGCATGATGACCCCGCTACGGCATTCCAGTGCTCAGGAGCACGATGGCCACTCCCCCGCCCCGCGCCTTCAGGCTTCGGCCCTTCCGGGCCATTCGATATGCCGACGGGCTCGATCGCAACCTCGCCGCCGTGCTCGCACCGCCGTACGACGTGATCGACGAAGACCAGCGCGTCGCGCTCGAATCCCGCGATCCACACAACGTGGTCAGGTTGATCCTGCCCCGCGAGCCGACCGACGCCACCGACGCCGACGCGACTGGTGACCGGTACGCGCACGCGGCAGCGCTCATGAATCGTTGGCTCGACGAAGGGGTACTCGCCGTCGACGAGCACGCAAGCCTGTACGTCTACCAGCAGCGGCAGGGCGAAACGATCACCCAGCGTGGACTCTTTGGCGCGCTGCTTTGGCAACCGCTCGACGCCGGCGTGATCCTGCCCCACGAGAACGTGCGATCGGGGCCGGTCGAAGACCGGCTCGCACTCATGCGGGCGATGCGTGCGAACCCAGAACCGATTTTCCTGCTCTACGACGGCGGCGGAGCCGCCAGCCGAATCAGCGCAGCCGCGGTCTCCACCGCGCCGGTGTGCTCGGCCACGGACGCGGACGGCGTCACCCATGAACTGTGGACGATCAGCTCGTCCGACGACATCGCCGCGATCGCGGACGACCTCGACAGCCGGACCGCGATGATCGCCGACGGTCACCACCGCTACACCACGTACGGATACCTGCGCGACGAGTTGCACGCGGCGGGCCTCGGCGCGGGCCCGTGGGACTACGGACTTGCCCTGCTCGTCGACGACAGCGTCGCGACCCCCGAGATCAAGGCGATCCATCGAGCGATTCCCGGCCTTTCGCTAGCCGCGGCGATCGATCAGGCGCGTGCCGGCTTCGCCGTCCGCGAACTCGACGCCGTTGCCGACACGGCCGCCGCTTTGGCTGAACTCGGGCGATGCGACGGCACCGCCTACGTCGTCGGTGACGGTGCGCGGTTCATGCTCCTCTCGAAGCCGGACACCGAGCAGCTGGCTGCCGCCAAACCCGTCGAACGAACCGACGCGTGGTGGGCGCTCGACGCGAGCATTGCTAGCGTTTTCTTAATGCAGCGACTGTGGGGCGTCGCGGATGGTGCAGGCCGAGTAGAGGCCGAACACGATCCGCAATCGGCAGTGCGGCTCGCGCAGCAAACAAATGGCGTGGCACTCCTGCTGAACCCGGCCCCGCTCGCCGGGATTGTGGCGGTCGCCGAGGCAGGCGACGCGATGCCACGCAAGTCAACACTCTTCATGCCGAAGCCGTGTTCAGGAATGGTCATGCGGGCCTTTCGCTACGAAACCGCCGCCGACTAAAGCTTTTTGGCCGCTACAACCTCGACTTCGCAACGGCTCGCGGGCCCAGCTGCGCCGCGCCAGAACCGACGCCGCAGCGCACCGCTGATCTCGAGAACCGCGCCTGGTGGCCACCTCGACGCCAAGCGGCGGATCGCCGGTTTGTGCGCAACGCAATCGATCGTGTCAACGGTCGGCGACCTACGCCCGTTCGATGGCCCGCGCGGCTCCGGACGATCCACGACGATGCGCCACGTCGTGAGCTCGTCGCCGCTCGGCAGCAGGCGGGTTGTCGGGTCGCCCGACAGCCGACCGATGAGTCGCACCTCGTTGAGGGCCGGTGCCCCGGCAGTCTCCTCCGCGTGCGGCACCGATTTCGAACGAGCCATGAACTGCCTCCCGGCTGCACTCGGTCATCGCGATCGCGACCGCGAGGTCGCGACCGCAAGACCAAGTTTGGTGGCCGCAAGGTGCGCTATGCCCACAATCACTCGCGGTTGTGGATGACGTCCGTAGCGCTGCCGAGGCTTGGGGATATCCCGTGGATCACGGGCCCGCTGGCTCCTCGAAAATCAGCAAAAACTCGGCTTGATTAGCTGCGGCAGAGGCTCCTGCTCCGTCGTCCGGCGGCGTTGTCGTCGTCCGCGCCGTCGATGGAAGGTCATCACTCGGCGACGCAACAATTGTCATCGCTGCAACGCGGACCCCGCCGCCGGCAGCACCAGCGTCGTCCGCCGCGTCGATCTCGGCCACCCGATCCGCCGCATCGATGGCGTCGTCTGTGTCGGCGATAGCCGCATTCACGAACCATTCCCGCGCCTCTAGGGCCCGCCCGGCCGCGAGCAACGCATCTGCATACGCGTAGAACAAGCGAGGCGACCACGGATCGCGCCGGCTCGCCTGCAGCTCGGGACCTTGGAGCGCGACGACCGCGGCATCGACCTGACCCATGTCGCGCCGAGCGCCCGAGACGACGATCTGCATCTCGACAGCCGCCTCCTTGCTCAGCTGCGCCGCATCAGGACTGCCCGCGAGCAGTACCGCTCGCTCGGGCCGGCCCAGTCCGCGCTCACAGTCGGCCATCACCGCAAGGTGTTCGATCGACCCGTTGATCCGACGACTTGCCCGCAACTCGGCGAGCGCCTCCGACCACTTTCCGTTTGCATAAGCGCAAAGACCGACTGCTTCGCGGACGACGGCCAGGCGCGGCAATCGTTGCCGCGCGGACAACGCATGTGCGTAAGCAAGCGCAGGCTCGTCGTCGACGAGGCGACCAGCCATCACGAGGTGCTTGGCGACAAACTCGGCGACACCCTTCGCGGCGGTCCGCAGTTCGGCTCGCGCCTCCCGCGACAACTCGGCGCCCGTAACGTCGTCATCGATCTCTGGATCGCTCGACACACGAGCTGGTCGACGCAATGCGTCGGCAGACGTCATATCTGTTCGTCTCTTGGAATCCGGTCGCCCACCACTTTGCGGCCGCCCGTTCGCTCCACTACCGCTAGCGCTTGTGCTTCGCGCATTGGGGCGCCGCGAGTCGCGATCACCAGTGCTGTCAGACGGCGACCGACGATCGGTCAGCCGCGGTGCGCCCGCGCGGGCTGCCAGACTGCGCTGCTCCGCACCAGCTACCTCGCGACCCTGCGGCGGACGACGACCCGCGTTGCGACCGTCCATCGCCGAACCACGCGTCGCACTGCCCGCTGGTGTCAGACCCCTCGACGCACCCCGATCGGACTGCGCCGTCGTCGGTCGCGCACCGCGCGGTGCGCTGCTGCGTTCCTGCGCGCTGCGAGGCACGGCGCTTCGGGCACCCTGCGATCGGGTACTGCCGTCCGTCGCGCGTATTCCGTCCGCGGCAGTGTCGTTTCGACGGCCACCCGGGCGTGACGTCTGCGCACTGCGAGACCCGCCCCCGGCTGCGGCGCTTTCACGACGCGACGGTCTATCGTCCCGGACGCCGCGCTCGGCCATTCTGCCAAACGACCTGCCTTCTGATGCCGGCCGGACGGACCCTGCACTGGTTCGGGTGGCAGATGGCGGCGTATCGACCCGAGGTCGGCGCTGTCCGGGCTTCGTGGCGTCGTCGCCGGGACGGCGGGGTCGGGCGGTTCGAAACTCGCGGTCATTCTCCTTTGACGCCGGCAATCCCGCACCAGCCCCAGCCCGAGGACCAGCCCCAGCCCGAGGACCAGCCCCAGCCACTGGCCGGCCGCGCTCTCCGCGCTGCGACTGTCCACGCGGGGGCATCGCTGAGCCGCCCGCGCGCGGGTCAGCCTCGCGCGAGGCAGCACGCTCACGCGGATCGGTTGCTGGAGCACTGGGAGAACCAGCGCGCCGTGGTCTTGCGGCCCCGGAACCACCACGCGGCATTCGCGCATCCGCCATCGAACCGGCCCTCCTGCAGATCATCGCCAGAATTGCATTGAGGGCCACCCGAGACGGGTGACCCTCAATGAAAGTATGTCCGGCGGCGTCCTACTCTCCCACGCGGTGGCCCGCGCAGTACCATCGGCGCTGAAGGGCTTAGCTTCCGGGTTCGGAATGGGACCGGGCGTTTCCCCATCGCTATGACCGCCGTAACTCTATTGAGATATCTGTCGAATTACCGACCGTATCTCGGGAACCGCACAGTGGACGCGTAGCGTTTTTGTGGTCAAGCCCTCGGCCTATTAGGACCGGTCGGCTGCATGCGTTACCGCACTTCCACCTCCGGCCTATCAACCCTGTGATCTAGCAGGGGGCCTTACCAGGTTAACCCTGTGGGAGACCTCATCTTGAAGCAAGCTTCCCGCTTAGATGCTTTCAGCGGTTATCCCTGCCGAACGTAGCTAACCAGCAGTGCACTTGGCAGTACAACTGGCACACCAGAGGTTCGTCCGTCCCGGTCCTCTCGTACTAGGGACAGCTCTTCTCAAGTCTCCTGCGCGCGCGGCGGATAGGGACCGAACTGTCTCACGACGTTCTAAACCCAGCTCGCGTACCGCTTTAATGGGCGAACAGCCCAACCCTTGGGACCTACTCCAGCCCCAGGATGCG
>JBOGEK010000268.1:0-2293 GCA_050743645.1 Acidothermaceae bacterium | reverse complement strand
TCGATGCGCATCAGCTGGTTGTACTTCGCAATGCGTTCGCCGCGCGCGGGTGCGCCAGTCTTGATCTGCCCGGCGTTGGTGGCGACCGCGACGTCGCAGATCGTCGTGTCTTCGGTCTCACCCGATCGGTGTGAGGTCATCGTTCGGTAGCCGGCACGATGCGCCATCTCCACGGCGTCCAGAGTCTCGGTCAATGTGCCGATCTTGTTCAGCTTCACCAGCAGCGCGTTCGCCGTACCCGAAGCAATCCCTCGCGCGATGCGGATCGGGTTCGTGACGAACAAGTCGTCGCCGACAATCTGAACCTTGGAGCCGAGCGCATCGGTGATGGCCTTCCAGCCATCCCAGTCCTCTTCGTCGAGCGGGTCTTCGATCGACACCAGCGGGTAGTTCGCCACCAGATCGCCGTAGTACGCAATCAAGTCGGACGACGATTTGCGCGCACCTTCGAACTCATAACCGCCGTCGCTGTGGAACTCGGTGGCGGCGACGTCGAGCGCGAGTGCGATGTCGCGGCCCGGAGTGAAGCCGGCCTTGCCGATGGCTTCGATGATCAGGTCGAGCGCGGCCCGGTTGCTCTCGAGGTCGGGTGCGAAGCCGCCCTCGTCGCCGAGGCCGGTGTTCAGGCCGCGGCCCTTCAGCACTGCCTTCAGCGCGTGATAGCTCTCGGCACCCCAGCGCAGTGCCTCGGCAAAGGTAGCCGCGCCGATCGGGGCGATCATGAACTCTTGGATGTCGACGTTGGAGTCGGCGTGCGCCCCGCCGTTGAGGATGTTCATCATCGGCACCGGCAGCACGTGGGCGTTAGGGCCGCCGAGGTAGCGGAACAGCGGCAGTTCAGTCGACTCGGCCGCGGCGCGCGCGACGGCTAGTGAAACGCCGAGGATTGCGTTCGCACCGAACTTGCTCTTGTTGGGCGTGCCGTCGAGTTCGATCAGCTTCTGGTCGAGCAACCGCTGCTCGGTGGCCTCAAATCCGACGACCTCCGGGCCGATGTCGTCGATGACCGCCTGCACGGCCTTCTCGACACCTTTGCCGCCGTAACGCTGGCCGCCGTCGCGCAACTCGACCGCCTCGAACGCACCGGTCGACGCACCGCTGGGCACACCGGCCCGGGCCACCGTGCCGTCTTCGAGCAGTACCTCGACCTCGATGGTCGGGTTACCGCGGGAGTCAAGGATTTCGCGAGCCCCGAGGGCTTCGATGGCGGCCACAGTGACACTCCTGATGTTGGGATCGCGGGCGAACGGGTCAACTTTATCGATGCGCGTTCAGGCTTCCTCGTTCAGGTTGCGGCGGGCGACAAGTCATGGTCTGCTCGGATGAGGGCGCGCGCCGCGCCGACAAGGGGAGGGCTCCGTGGCGGGTGGGGCACCTGCGGCTGCCGCGGTGCCGCAGCCACGCAGTCCGGCAGACCATGGCCGCACTCGGTGGCTTGACGGCATTCGTTTCGCTGCTGCGATGTTCGTCGTCCTGCACCATTGCTGGTTGTGGGCGTTCCCGGGCTACCCGCGCAATACCGGCCCCTGGTACCTGGGATGGATGCTCTACGGCCAGCTTGCGGTCGTCGTGTTCATCGTGGTCTCGGGCTATTCGCTGACGCTTGCGCCGTCGCGCAACGGCTTCGTACTTCGCGGTGGCGCCAAGACCTTTGCGAGCCGGCGGGCGTGGCGAATCCTGCCGCCCTACTGGGCCGCGCTCGTGCTGTCGGTCCTCGTTGTCAGCTTCGTCGTGCACCCCGACACGAGTGCACAGACGGCCGCGAAGTCTTTCGCCGTCTACGGCCTTCTCTTGCAGGACGTCGTCAACAGCGCTTCGCCGAACGGCGCGTTCTGGTCGATCGCGGTCGAGGCACAGATTTATCTGCTCTTCCCGCTGATGCTGTATTTGCGCCGCCGGTACGGTGCGCTGCCCACGGCAGCTATCGTCACCGTCGTCGGGTCGGCGCTTGAAGTGCTTGCACACAACGTGAGCGTGTTCGCACGTTACGACCGTCTCACTCCTCAGCTTGCGATCGACTTTGCTTTCGGGATGGCCGCAGTCGACGTCGTGAGCAACGATCGATTCAAGGGACGCCGAATCCCGATGCTCGGCCTCAGTGCGGTGCTGCTTGCCGGTGGCATTGTCGCGATGAACCTGCTTGGTTCGCAGACGGCCGTCAGGCAGTACTTCTCGGTCGAAGTCGTGGTCGGAATCATCACGGCGATCGCTTTTCGTGGCTTCGCCGGGCCCGCCCGCAGCAGGGTGCGAGAGTTCTTTCAGTCGCGGCCGATGGTCGCGGGCGGCCGTTTCT
>JBOGEK010000267.1:0-13806 GCA_050743645.1 Acidothermaceae bacterium | reverse complement strand
GGCCGATGGACTGCGGTTGCATCGGCCGGGAGACCACCGGCGCCGGCGGACTCGCCAAGGCCCTGCGCACGGTTCCCGTCGTCCTCGATATCGCGGAGCGAGCCCGCAAGCTCGCGGCGCCCGACGCCTGGGTGGTCGACTTCACCAATCCGGTCGGAATCGTCACGCGTGCGCTGCTCGATGCCGGGCACCGGGCGGTCGGCCTCTGCAACGTGGCGATTGGATTCCAGCGGCGGTTCGCCGCAAAGCTCGGTGTCGAGCCGACGCGAGTGCGGCTCGACCACGTCGGGCTGAACCACCTGACCTGGGAACGCGCAGTTTTCCTTGACGACGTCGACGTGTTGCCACAACTGCTCGCCGAGCACGGTGACGAGATCAGCACCGACATCGGCCTGCCTGCCGAGTTGGTGCGCCGGCTCGGCGTGATCCCGTCGTACTACCTGCGCTACTTCTACGCCCACGACCGTGTCGTCGAAGAACACCGCGGGCAACCGACTCGCGCCCAAGTCGTCGCCGAGGTCGAGCGTGAATTACTCGACATGTACGCCGATCCGACGCTCGACAAGAAGCCCGAGCTGCTCGAAAAGCGCGGCGGCGCGTATTACTCCGAGGCTGCCGTGCAACTCATCGCGTCCCTTCATCGCGACACGCGCGACGTGCAAGTCGTCAACGTGCGCAACGCAGGAACCCTGCCGTTCCTGTCCGACGACGCGGTGATCGAGGTGCCCACCGTGGTCGGATCGGACGGCGCGAAACCGCTGCCGGTCGCGCCTGTCGAGCCGCTCTTCGCGGGGTTGATCGCCCACGTCACCGCCTACGAAGAACTCGCCGTCGAGGCGGCGATCAAGGGCGGCCGCGACCGGGTGTTCGACGCGTTGCTGGCGCACCCGCTGGTCGGCCAGGTCGATCTCGCCGACCGACTCACCGACCGACTGATCGCGGAGAACACCCACCATCTGCCCTGGACGATGCAGCCAGGGCAGGCAGGGCAGGCAATACAGGCAGGCGGGTCGATCCGCGCGTGAGTCAGCACCTCGACCCGCCGGTCGCAGTGCTCGCGATCGACGGCGGGAACAGCAAGACCGACGTCGCTCTCGTCGCAGCTGACGGACGGCTGCTCGGGCGATCGCGTGGTCCCGGCGCGCCGGCGCCGACCGTTGGGCTCGACAACGCAATCGGGTTGATGCGCGAGTTGACTGCACGCGCGGCCGCCGACGCCGGCATCGCCTTCGACGGCTCCGGTCCGATCGCGCGGCACACCGCGGCGTACCTGGCGGGGGTCGACATCCCGCAGGAACAGACCACGATGGACGCCGCTTTGCAGGCACAAGGCTGGAGTCACACGGTCGCGGTCGACAACGACACGTTCGCGATCTTCCGTGCAGGCACGACGTCGCACTGGGGCGTCGGCGTGGTTTCTGGCGCCGGGATCAACGCGGTCGGCATCGGGCCCGACCGACGCGTCGTACGGTTTCCCGCGATCGGCGAGATCACCGGCGACTTCGGTGGGGGCGGCGACTTGTCGCGCCAGGTCATCTGGCACGCGATTCGAGACGAGGACGGCCGCGGCGGGTCGACGCTGCTTCGCCCCGCGGTGATCGAACACTTCGGCATGACGAGCGTGCACGAGGTTGCGATCGCAATTCACCTGGGCGAACTCACCCTGCACGACCTTCTCGACCTGACCCGGGTGCTGTTTCGGGTAGCGGCTGAGGCAGATCCGATCGCGCTGTCACTGGTCGATCGCCAGGCCGAAGAGGTGGCGTTACTCACGAAGTCGACGATGCGCCAGCTCGACCTCACTGAGACCAAGACCGACGTCGTTCTCGGCGGCGGGGTTCTCACGGCGCGCGATCCGTTGCTGGTTCGCCTTATTGACCGCTGGATGCAAAAGGAAGCGCCGAACGCGGTCGTGCGGATTAACGACGTGCCCGCGGTTACCGGAGCCGCATTGCTCGGTTTCGACCACCTCGGCATCGGGGCCGAAGCTGAAGAGCGGCTCCGCGGTTCGCTGCGCGTCGGCTGACGTCTCAAGGTTCGTATCGCGAGAAGCCCGGTGTTGTTGCGACATGCTGGCGTGTCGCAACGCAACCGGGCTTCTCAACGAAGGGTGGCCGGCTCGACTGGCTCGGCCGGCTCGCCCGCTCAGCCGGCTAGGCGAGCGCCGCGTCGAGGGTGATAGTGGTGCCGGCGAGGGCCTGGCTCACGGGGCAGCCGGCCTTCGCGGCGTCGGCGAACTCGGCGAACTGGTCGGCGCTGAGGCCGGGCACGCTTGCCCGCACGGTAAGCACGATGCCGGTGATTCCCTGGCCCGGCTGGAAGGTCACGTCGGCCTTCGTGTCGAGCGTGATGTCGGTGTGGCCGCCCTTGGCGAGCCCGTTCGACAGTGCCATCGCGAAGCACGACGAATGCGCGGCGGCAATCAGTTCTTCGGGGCTGGTCTGGCCACCCGGCTCTTCGGACCGTGACGGCCAGCTCACGTCGTAGCTGCCCAGGCCGGACGACGCGAGCGTGACCGTTCCCTTGCCGCCCTCGAGCAGCGGGCCTTCCCAATGCGTGGTCGCGGTGCGAGTGGTTGCCATCGTTGATCCTTCCGAGTTGCGGTGATCGCGAGCCGGGGCTCGTCCACGTCGTCCGACCGGGCCCAAGGCAACTTGCGACAATGGGACTGTGACCGAACCTGCAGACGAGACGTTCTACGACCTGGTGGGCGGCGCCGAGACGTTCCGGCGCCTTGTCCACCGTTTCTATCAGGGGGTCGCCGACGACCCGCTGTTGCGGCCCATGTATCCCGAACCCGAGCTCGACGGGGCGGAACGCCGGCTGCGGATGTTCCTCGAGCAGTACTGGGGTGGCCCGAAGACGTACGGCGAAGAGCGCGGCCACCCGCGGCTCCGCATGCGGCACGTGCCGTTTCGGATCGGCTATGCCGAACGTGACGCCTGGCTCGGACACATGCGCGACGCGATCGACGAGCTCGACCTTTCGCCCGAAAACGACGCGATGTTGTGGCGCTACATCACGATGGCGGCCGACAGTTTGGTGAACGCTCCCGAGGCAACCGCCTCGCCGTCCGGGCCGTCCGGGCCGTCCGGGCCGGTTTCTTTGCCGATCGTGAACTGACCGTCCCAACCCATAAGGTTTGGCCGTGACAACACGCAGCGGCGAAGCCGGCATCGGTTCAGGTGTGGGCCAACTGCGAGAATTGCTGCGGTTGCGGGATTTTCGGCGGCTCTACGCAACGCGTCTGGTATCCGCAGCCGGCGACGGCATGTTCCAAGCTGCGCTCGCCAGCTATGTGCTTTTCAACCCGGAGAAGGCCACCACCCCTGCCGAAACAGCGGCCGCGCTCGCCGCTGTGCTGTTGCCGTATTCGCTGATCGGTCCGTTCGCCGGCGTGTTTCTCGATCGCTGGTCGCGGCAGCGGGTGCTGGTCATCGCCAACGCGGTGAAGGTGGCTCTCGTCGTGACGGTCGCCGCACTCGTCGTCGGCGGGAGCGAAGGCGGCGCGTTCTTTGCGGCGTCGGTGGCCACACTCGGCGTGAATCGGTTCTTCTTGTCAGCGCTCTCGGCCGGCCTGCCACGCATCGTGAGCGAGTCACAACTGGTTACCGCCAACGCGCTCTCGACGACGTCCGGTTCGATCGCGACCATCGTCGGCGCGGGCATCGGCGGCCTGCTGCGATTCGGCGTCGGATCTGGCGACCACGTCATCGCGACCATCATCGCGTTGGGTGCAGTGTCGTACGGCCTGTCGGCGCTCATCGCCACCGCGATGCAGCGCGACCTACTCGGCCCCGACGCCGACGAACGCGCACGGGCTCAGGTGGTCTCGGCGTGGCGGCAGATCGGAGGCGTCGCACGCGACCTGCGCCGAGCTGGAGTTAACGTCGTCCGGCATCGGCGGGCGGCCGATGCGCTGTCGGCGATCAGCGCGCACCGATTCTTCTACGGCGTCGCCACGTTGATGATCGTGCTCCTCGACCGCAACTACTTCACGAAAGACGTCAACTCCGGGTTGCTCGGGCTAGGCGCGGCGGTTGCGGCGTCCGGCGCCGGCATCGTCGTCGCCGCGCTCATCACACCGTGGGTCAGCGGGCGGATCGGCAAGCGCGCCTGGATCGCCTGGTTGCTTGCCGCGGCTGGTGTTGCGATCGCCGTTTTCGGCCTGCCGTTCCAGCGCGCCCTGCTCGTGGCCGGGGCTTTCGTGCTCGGCGTGTCAGCTCAAGGCGTCAAGATCTGCGTCGACACCACCGTGCAGGAGGAGATCGACGACGCGTTTCGCGGTCGGGTCTTTGCGGTCTACGACATGCTTTTCAACGTCACCTACGTCGCCGCGGCCGCCGTCACTGCCACCGCGGTGCCGAAGTCGGGTCGATCGTTCGTGGCGATGGCACTGCTCGCGCTCGGCTATCTGCTCGCGGCAGTCGTGTTCTGGAAGGTGTCGACCCGCCAACCCCGTCCGCATTCCGACGCTGGTTCGCGCCCCGGTCGCGGCGGCCGAAACCGCGCCGTGTCGTCGTCCGAGCTGAAGATCGTCGACTTTGATCGTGATCTGCCGCCTTCGGTCGGTTTGGGGCGGCGCAATTCCTCAAGTCCGGGTGGCAATCGGCCGTAGTCGGATGTGAACGCGCGTCTACGTAGGGAGGTGTGGCTGTGGAGCCGACCACACTGACAGCGACCGCTGTGGGCACCGGGCTGGCCGCGCGGAACACCCCCGAGACCGCGGTCGAAGCGCTCGAGAGCCGGCTGGCCGGCCAGACCTCCGAGCTGGTGCGGCTGCGAAAGAATGCCGAGACCGGCCAGGCCCTGCTCGACCTGCACACCGCCTGCACCCGCCAGCGCACCGTCGTCGGAACTGCGCGACAGATCGCAGCGGTGGCCTCGGCAATGACTCGGGCACCGATCGTGGTCGTCAGCGTTTTCCAGGCGGTCAACCAGCAGCCACTGCTCGCCGTCAGTATTGGCGACGGCGTCGTCGACGAGGCCCAAATCGGTGACGTCGTCTGCGACGTCGCCGCGCAACCCGACCTCGCCTGGCTTCGTACGGAGAACCGGCTCCGGGTCGTCAGCCACGAGACCGCCACGCCGTCCACCGCGTTGCTGCTTGCTGAACTGCACGCCGACCGCGTCCTCATCACACCGCTGTTCGGTCAGGGTGAGTTCGTCGGCTGCATCGTCGCGAAGCTGCCGCAAAGTGAGCCCGACCCCGACGACGTGGCCGTGATCGAAGGCGCTAGTGCGCTACAGGCTCACGCCGGCGACCTGTTGCACCTGGCACTCGTGCTCGACGAACTACGCCGCCGCGCGCTGCACGACGCCGTTACCGGACTGCCGAATCTCGCGGTCTACGAACAGCGGCTCGTGCGAGCGCTGGCGCGCCGGTCGGCGGCACAGCCTGGCCACGATGAGGTCGCGGCCATCTTGGTGCAAGTGCTAGCGATGGGCCGGATCACCGAACTGCACGGCGCCACTGGGGTGCAAGAGGTGCTGCGCGAGATCGCGACGCGGCTTGCCGACATCGCACCTGAACACGACCTCGGCCACCTGGGCGCCAGCCACTTCGCACTGATCGCCCACGGCGAGCCCGGTGCCGGTGTCGACCTCGCCCGGGCGGCAATCGAAGCGATCGAAGCACCGATGGAGCTGTCGTTCGGTCACGTCGATGTGCATTGCCACGCAGGCGTGTCGACGGCTACCGACGACGACGCGGGGGCGTTGCTGCGGCGCGCCGAAGCGGCCTCACGCGACGCCCGCGCCGACGACGTGCGCCTCGTCGTCAGCTGATCTGCCGCGCTTCTTGCCGATCAACGCGCTGAGGGCGGTTCGAGGTAACGGGCCAAGAACTCGCGTTCTGCTGCTGAGAGGCGGCGGGGGCGAGCGGCCGCAAGGTCGAACGGCACCAACACGGTCATCGCTTCGGCAAGCACGGCCGGCGCCGGTGTGGCGAGTTGGTCGCGAATCTCATAGCGCAAGGTGAAGGACGCCGCCTTTACCTGGGCGGCCCAGACGTCGACCTCGATCGGTTCGGGCCGCCATTCGAGTGGACGACGATAATCGATTTCATGGCGGGCGACCACGACACCCTTGATGAGATCGGGGATGTGTTCAGCAGCCTCACCCGCGAACAGCATTCCGGTACGGGCTTCTTGCATGTAGGCGAAGAACGTGACGTTGTTGACATGGCCGAAGGCATCCATGTCGTCCCAGCGCACCTGGCAGCGGAATGTGAAGCGCATACTGGCTTTTCGTCGTCCGCGATTCGCGTTCTAGCCGCGAGTGAGCTTGCGGTAGGTGGCACGGTGCGGGCGGGCAGCGTCGGCGCCGAGCCGGTCGACCTTGTTCTTCTCGCAGGCCTCGAAGTTTCCTTCGAACCAAAACCAGTTCGACTCGCCCTCGTAGGCCAAGATGTGCGTAGCGATGCGGTCGAGGAACCAGCGGTCGTGGCTGGTGATGACCGCGCAACCCGGAAAGTCGTTCAGCGCATTTTCGAGGCTGGCAAGGGTTTCCACGTCAAGGTCGTTCGTGGGCTCGTCAAGCAGCAACATGTTGCCGCCCAATTTCAGCGTGAGCGCCAGGTTGAGGCGGTTGCGCTCACCACCAGACAGGACGCCGGACGGCTTCTGCTGGTCAGGGCCCTTGAATCCGAACGCAGAAACGTAAGCCCTGCTGGGCATTTCGACGTTTCCGACCTTGATGTAGTCGAGCCCGTCGGAGACGAGCTCCCAGACGTTCTTCTTCGGATCTAGGCCTGATCTGGTCTGGTCGACGTAAGAGATCTTGACCGTGTCGCCGACGCGGATCGTGCCGGAGTCTGGCGTTTCTTCACCAACGATCATCTTGAACAGCGTGGTCTTGCCCGTGCCGTTCGGGCCGATCACACCGACAATTCCGTTACGTGGCAACGAAAACGAGAGATTCTCCATCAAGAGCCGGTCATCGAAGCCCTTGGTGAGACCGGTGGTCTCGACGACGATGTTGCCCAACCGCGGGCCAGGTGGGATCTGGATCTCGTCGAAGTCGAGCTTGCGGTACTTGTCGGCCTCGGTCGCCATCTCTTCGTATCGGTCAAGACGCGCCTTGCTCTTGGCCTGCCGTGCCTTCGGACTCGACCGCACCCACTGCAGTTCGTCTTCGAGGCGTTTGCGCAGCTTCTGGTCTTTGGCGCCTTCGACCTTGATACGAGCCGCTTTTGCTTCGAGATAAGTGGTGTAGTTGCCCTCATAGGGATAGGTGTGGCCACGGTCGATCTCAAGAATCCATTGCGCCACGTTTTCCAGGAAGTAGCGATCGTGGGTGACGGCGACGACGGTGCCGGCGTACTTCTCCAGGTGCTGCTCCAGCCACTGCACGCTCTCGGCGTCGAGGTGGTTGGTCGGCTCGTCGAGCAGTAGCAGATCGGGCTGCTGCAACAACAGCTTGCACAGTGCGACCCGGCGTCGTTCGCCACCAGAGAGGACGCTCACGTCGGCGTCGGGCGGCGGGCAACGGAGCGCGTCCATCGCCTGCTCGAGTTGAGCATCGAGATCCCAGGCGTTGCGATGGTCGAGCTGGGTCTGCAGCTCGCCCATCTCGGCGAGCAGCGAGTCGTAGTCGGCTTCGGGATTCGCCAGCTCCTCGCTCACCTGGTTGAAGCGATCGAGCAGTGCCTTCGTCTCGGCGACCCCGTCTTCGACGTTGCCGAGCACGGTCTTCAGGTCGTCGAGCTTCGGCTCCTGCGCGAGCACGCCGACACTGAAGCCGGGCGTCAGGTATGCCTCGCCGTTGCTGGGCTGTTCGATGCCCGCCATGATCTTGAGCACGCTCGACTTGCCCGCCCCGTTGGGGCCGACGACGCCGATCTTGGCACCGGGAAGGAACGACAAGGTGACGTCGTCGAGAATTACTTTCTCGCCGTACGCCTTGCGTGCTTTGCGGAAAACGTAAATGAACTCAGGCACGACACATAAGTCTACGGGACGGCGTGGCGGGCAACGGCGGGCGGCAGGCGGCTTCGATCAACTCGATCGGACGATGCGGCGCAGCCACTCCCTGTTCTTGATCGAGCGGCGGTTCCACCAGGCGAACCCGCAGATTCCGCCGAAGGCCGCGATGCCGATCAGCGTGGCGTTACCAAGGATCGGCACCGGATGCTGCGTGCAGCTCGGAGCACTCGTCGACGAAAACCTCAGCGTGTTCGGGTTGGAGCCGAGCGCCCATTGCATGTCGTCGCCCCGAACCGGATTCCAGGTGGCGACGAACTCCGTCTGCGAGACGCCCGGACGGAAGGACGACGTCTGCCCGACGTCGTTGGCGACCTTGCCGTTGCCGTAGATCGAGTTCTCGTAGCTGCCGGCGGGGGCGATCAGGGTGTAGCCCGACTGGTTGTCGAATCCGAGTGCGGCCGCGAAGGTGCCGTCGCCGTTGTCCCAGACGCACGACAGCGTGGGCGTCAGGTTCTCGCAGGCGCCCGGATGCGCCTCGCGGTCCTGCCACGCCATGCAGTTGAGCGTGCCCGGTGTGGTCGAAGGGCTGGTGTCGACTTTGTTGGCGGCATGCGCAGCGGGTGCCGCCAGCATCAAGGGGCCGGCCGCGAGTGCAATGGCGGCAACGCCCATTCGCACCCGGCGAGCCCACCGGCGCGCAGTTGCCGGCACGGTCGTCAGCGCAGGTGTCGGCCCGGGTGTCGGCCCGGGTGTCGGCCCAGGTGCTGGCACAGGTTTTGGCCCGGTCGAGTCCACGTTCATATGGTGTCGGGCTCGCTAGGGCGAAACATCGCCCAGAGAGCGCAATCGCGTCCTCCTCCGTTCGGAGTACATCGCGACGCGAGACACCTCAGTCGATGGCACTTGCCGAGGATGCACGCGTTCAGCGCGGTCGAGCGCCAAAACCGTCTCCGCGCGGTTCGCCCGGCGCCGCTGGCTGCAAGAGTTCGGCATTCCTTGCGGGGTTCTTGCGCTAGTGTTCCAGTCGTGGCGAAACGACTTGCAGAGGTTGCCCAGAAAGTTGGCGTCAGCGAAGCAACGGTCAGCCGGGTTCTCAACGGCAAGGCCGGTGTCGCAACCGCGACGCGCGACGCGGTGCTCACCGCGCTCGACGTCCTGGGTTATGAGCGGCCGACGCAGTTGCGCGGCGAACGAGCCCGCATGGTCGGCCTCGTGTTACCCGAACTGCAAAACCCGATCTTTCCCGCACTCGCCGAGGTGGTCGGTGGCGGACTCGCGCAACTCGGCTTCACCCCAGTGCTTTGCACGCGGACGGCGGGCGGGTTGTCGGAGGCGGAGTACGTGCGCATGCTGCTCGAACAGCAGGTGTCCGGAGTCGTCTTCGCCGGTGGTGCGTACGCCGAAGCCAACGCATCGCACGATCACTTCCTGCAGTTGCATGGGCGCGGGGTTCCCGTCGTCCTCGTCAATGCGGCTGTCGAACACCTCGGATTCCCGGCGGTCTCGACCGACGATGCGGTAGCCGTCGAACAGGCTTTTGCGCACCTGCTGTCACTGGGCCACCGACGGATCGGGATCGTGCTCGGACCCGAAGATCACATGCCGTCGCGGCGCAAGCTGGCGGCATTCCAGGCCGCTGCCGAGGCCGGCGGGGTCGCAGGCGAAGTCACCGTCGAGCGGGCGATGTTCGCCATCGAGGGTGGCCAAGCAGCAGGCACCCGGCTGCTGCAACACGGCGTGACCGGCGTGATCTGCGCAAGCGACCCGCTCGCCCTCGGGGTGATCAGGGCGATCAGGCGGGCCCGGCTTGACGTACCCGCCGACGTTTCAGTCGTCGGCTTCGACGATTCGGCGTTCATGAACTGCACCGACCCACCATTGACCACCGTGCGGCAGCCCATCGATGCGATGGGTCGGGCGATCGTCACATTGCTGTCGAACCAGATCGACGGCAGCGCGGCGTCCGACGAGGAGCTGCTCTTCGAGCCCGAGCTCGTCGTGCGCAGCAGCACTGGTCCCGCGCCCCGCAAGTAGATCGAGATCTTCCGCCGCTAAGTCGCGGCGCTCCCTCGCGGTCTGCCGCATTTCGTCGTCCGATCTTCTCGAAACTTCGGTCGGGTTCCTGCAGAGTTTAGCCAAGGTCTTGCAGAACACCTTGCCATGCTGTCATCGTGACTGCCGCCGTCCCCGCAACTCCAGCAGCGCCAGATCGGGCGGCGCGATGGGCGGCCAATAAGCGGCCGTTAGCGGCGATGAGCGGGAGTGGCGATGTACGAGACGTCTGCGCAGCCGGTACCCCCCGCGGAACGCGCCCGACGCCCGCGATCGCGAGCGTTCAGGCTAGCCGTGCTCGGTGCGGCAATCGTCGTGCTCGCCGCCGTTGGCACCGTCTCCGTCGTGTTGACGAGTGGCGGCGCATCGGCTGCGTCACCGCACGACACGGTCGCCGGATCGGCTCCATCGCTCACCGCGGGACGCGGAGCTGCCGTTCCGTTCGTCGAGGTTGAAGCCGCGAACGCCAAGACGAACGGAACGGTTCTCGCCGAAAGCCGGAAGTGGGACACCCTGGCCGGCGAAGCCATCGGACGGCGAGCGGTCACCCTCGTTGGCCGGGGGAAGTACGTCGAGTTCACGCTTTCGCAACCAGCGAATTCGATCGACGTGCGTTATAGCATTCCCGACTCCCCCGACGGGTCGGCCTACACCGCGAGCCTGTCGGTGTACGTCGACGGCACGAAGCAGAAAAGCCTGACGCTGACGAACAAATACAGCTGGTACTACGGTGCTTACCCGTTCGTGAACCAACCGAGCAGCGGAAACCCACATCACTTCTACGACGAGGTGCACAGTCTGCTCGGCAAGGAATTACCTGCAGGCTCGAAGGTTCGGCTCCAAGTCGATGCCGGCGACAAGGCAAAGTCGTACACCATCGACCTTGCCGACTTCGAAGAAGTCGCACCGGCGTTGACCCAACCAGCAGGTTCGGTGTCGGTCACCGCCTTCGGGGCAGATCCGACCGGCGCAGGCGACTCAACGGCTGCAATCACCTCGGCAATCGCCGCAGCGCTCGGAAAAGGCACGTCGGTGTGGATCCCGGCCGGAACGTTCGCGGTCGACAAGCATCTCGTCGTCGGCAACAACGTGACGATCGAGGGTGCTGGCCCTTGGTACAGCGTGCTCACCGGTGCGGGCGTCGGTATTTACGGGAACAGCGCACCGCACCCGAGCGTCAACGTGCATTTGTCGAACTTCGCGATCGAGGGCACGATCGATCAGCGCGACGACGCGGCCCAGGTCAACGGCATCGGCGGCGGGATGGGAGGCGGTTCGACGATCTCGGATCTGTGGATCGAACACACCAAGGTGGGGATGTGGTTCGACGGTCCGTTCGACGGCCTCAGCCTGACCGACAACCGCATCGACGACACCACCGCCGACGGCATCAACCTGCACGACGGCATAACGAACTCAGTCGTGCGCGACAACTTCATTCGCAATACGGGCGACGACGGCATCGCCACCTGGTCAGAACACGATGCCGACGGCGACGACGTGATCAGCTTCAACACCGTCGAAGCGCCGATTCTCGCCAACAACATCGCCATCTACGGCGGCGCCGATAACGCGGTCACCGACAACGTCGTCTCCGATACTCAAACGCAGGGTGGCGGCATCCACGTCGGCAATCGGTTCAACGCGGTGGCACTTTCAGGGACGACGACGATCGCGCGCGACACCGCCCTGCGCACCGGCGTGCTCGATCCGAACTGGAAGTACGGCGTCGGCGCACTGTGGTTTTGGGCAGACGACTCGCCAATGGACGGCGCGATCCGGGTTGACGACGTCGACCTGATCGACAGCTCTTACGAAGGTGTGCAATTCACGGGCGCATCCGTCGGCAATGTCGCACTGGCGAACGTGAAGATTGCCGGCACGGGAACGTTCGCCCTGCAGCTCGAATCGCACGGTGACGCGAGCTTCAAGAATGTGGTCGCCACCAACGTGGGCGCAAAGGCGGGCATCTACAACTGCCTCTACACCGGCGGCGACAGCAGCGCGTTCGCGGTTAAAGACCTCGGAGGCAACTCGGGCTGGAACACCACATACTGCGGCAAGTGGCCGGCGCCGGTGAACAGCTACACGTATCCCAAGCCGATACTGCTGAGCGACTTCGAAGTCGGTCCGCTGGCTCCAGCTGATGCGATCACCGCCGGCGATTCGTTGCAGGTTGGGGTTTCGTCGTCCGTCATCGAGGGTCAAAGCCAGCAGCTACAGCTGAAAGCGAGCGGAACGCCACCAGGTGCAGGCGTGACGTTCGCCCAGTCGTCGATGGCGGCCGGGGCGCATACGACGGTGACGGTCGCGACGAAGAGCTCGACACCGCCGGGCAGGTATCGGATCACTGTGACCGCTACCGGTGGGGGTGTGTCGCATTCGACGACGTACGACCTCGTCGTGGCGGGTGACGGCACCGGCGCGTTGGCCGCCGACCAGCAAAGCCTCACGTTCGACGGGCAAAGCGTCGGCACGCCAAGTGACACCAAGTCGGTAAGGCTTACCAATACTGGAGAATCGCTGGTCAACCTGTCGTCGATCGCATCGAGCGGCGACTTCGTCGAGACGAACAACTGCGGGATCGCGATAGCTGTTGGCCAATCCTGCACGGTCAGCGTGTCGCTGGCCGCGACTGCACCTGGTCCGCGTACGGGGGCGATCACCATCGCGGACGAGGCAAACCCGCTCGTGGTTACCCTTTCAGGTACGGCGCTCGGAAGTTCGAACCTTGCCCTGAACAAGACCGCTACGGCGAGCGGTACCCAGGACGGCTACCCGCCGTCGAACATGACCGACGGAAACAGCGGCAGCTACTGGGAAAGCACGAACAGTGCGTTCCCGCAGTCGGCCACGATCGACCTCGGATCGGTGTCGTTGGTGAGCAAGGTCGTGCTCGCACTGCCGCCGCCGTCAGCCTGGAGCACCCGCGCGCAGACGCTGTCTGTGCTCGGCAGCACAGACGGCACCACCTACACGACGATCGTTGCCTCGGCCGCCTACACATTCGACCCGGCCAAGGGCAACGAGGTGTCGATCAAGTTCCCGGCCGTGAAGGTGCACGACATCAAGCTGCTCGTCAGTGCGAATACGGGATGGCCGGCGGCCCAGTTCTCCGAAGTCGCGGTCTACCAATAGGTCTGCCACTAGGTCGCCCGTAGGTCTGCCAGTGGGTCTGCCAGTGGGCGTGCCCGGCGGGGATGGTCCGTGCGCGATTTGCGCCGATATGGCGGTTGTTTGCACCGTGCGGCGATCGCCGTCTCTTTGCCGCTACCTGCCCAGTTCGGGATAGCCGGAGTTGTGTCACGATTTTGCAACATGCAGTTTCACTCTTGCCGAAGACTGTCTGCGTCTGTACCTTCAGTGCAACCCGGACGCAGCTGACCAGCTCTTCCGCCGCACCGCCGGGGCTCGATTGCGAAGGCCATCCCGACCTCGCGTTAGCTGCCGCGGCGGGCCACGCCTCGGACGACATCCCAGGAGGGACGCTCGATGAAGTACCAGAAACTGGCGACGGTGCTTGCAGTTGCAGGCGTCGTCGCCGCGGCCGGCTGCAGCAGCAGCAAGCCGCAGGCAAGTTCAGACACGAACTCGCCCTCGCCGAGCTCGAGTTCAAGCCCGGCGACGACGAACGACTCGAGTGCCCCGGCGCCGGCCTCCAGCGCTGCCGCACTCGCCGTCAGCGGTCCGACGACCATCACGGTGAACTGCGAGCCACCGACCACGGCCGCGACGCAGCGCAAGGAGTGGCTCGACGACGTCGCCTCGTTCGAGAAGCTCTACCCGAACATCACGATCTACAGCACAGACGAAGCACCTTGTGACGACC
>JBOGEK010000266.1:0-3116 GCA_050743645.1 Acidothermaceae bacterium | reverse complement strand
ACGTTGTGCTTGGCGGGGTCGTAGTCGTCGTTGTTGACGCCGAGCACGAAAGTAGCGTCTTCACCCTTGGCGGGCGCAGAGATGATGACCTTCTTGGCGCCGGCCGCGATGTGCGCCTTCGCCTTCTCGGCATCGGTGAAGTGACCGGTCGACTCGATGACGATGTCGACGCCCAGCTCGCCCCAGGGCAGCTGCGCGGGATCGCGCTCGGAGAGGACTTTGATCGCCTTGCCGTCGACCGTGATCGACCCTTCGCCTGCGTGCACCTCGCTGGCCAAAGTGCCGAGCGTGGTGTCGTACTTCAGCAGGTGCGCGAGCGTCTTGGTGTCGGTCAGGTCGTTGACCGCGACGATCTCGAGGTTGCTGCCCTGCGACGCAGCGACGGCACGGTAGAAGTTGCGGCCGATGCGGCCGAACCCGTTGACACCAACACGAATAGCCACGAGTGAATCTCCTCGTTCGAGGGAACCGAAATCGTCAGGTGATCGCCGGTGATCACGTGCCGCCCGCGTTCCCCGTGTGGCCGCGCGCACGCTGACCGGGGCTGGACAGCGGAGCACGTTCGGCATGCCGGGGGCGAGTCGGCAGCTCAAACCCTAACCGATACGACTGGCCGCCCCGCCAGCGGGATATGGCGCTACCGGGACCTTCGCCCGACGCAACCTACGCGACCTTCGCCGCACCGATCGATGTCAGACCAACATGTCGGCGCTGAGTCCGGCCTCGGTGCCCGGCTGCCCGAGATCGCTGGCCCGCTTGTCGGCCATCGCCAGCAACCGACGAATGCGGCCGGCCACGGCGTCCTTCGTCATCGGCGGCTCGGCTAGGGCGCCCAGCTCTTCGAGTGACGCCTGCGCGTGAGCCATCCGCAATTCACCGGCAGCCACGAGATGAGCCGGGGCATCGTCGCCGAGCAGTTCGAGGGCACGCTTGACCCGAGCTCCTGCGGCCACCGCCGCTCGCGCCGAACGGCGCAGATTCGCGTCGTCGAAGTTGGCCAGCCGGTTCGCCGCGGCGCGCACCTCGCGGCGCACCCGGCGCTCCTCCCACGCGAGCACGCTGTCGTGGGCACCGAGCCGGGTGAGCAGCACGCCGATCGCGTCTCCGTCGCGGATCACTACTCGGTCGACGCCGCGCACCTCACGCGCCTTCGCCTGGACGCCGAGCCGGCGGGCCGCACCGACCAACGCGAGCGCGGCTTCAGGTCCGGGGCAGGTGACTTCGAGCGCCGAGGAACGGCCGGGTTCGGTCAGCGATCCGTGGGCCAAGAAGGCACCACGCCAGGCCGCCTCGGCATCACAAACTCCCCCGGACACGACTTGCGGAGGCAACCCGCGCACCGGGCGGCCGAGGCCATCAATCAGGCCGGTCTGCTTCGCGAGTAGGTCGCCGTCCTTCATGACCCGGACGACGTAGCGACTGCCCTTGCGCAGGCCGCCGGGAGCAACCACCGCAATGTCGGAGCCGTGGCCGTAAAGCTCGGCGATGTCGCGGCGCAGCCGTCTCGCGGCGACGCCCGTGTCGAGCTCGGCCTCGACGACGACGTGCCCGCCGACGAGATGGAGACCCCCTGCAAATCGGAGAAGTGCCGACGTTTCTGCCTTGCGACAGCATGTTTTGGTGACCGAGAGCCTCGAGAGCTCGTCCTTGACCGCTGCGGTCATCGCCATCGGCCTACCGTCCCTTCGAAATGCCTGCGCGCGCGCCGGCCCGTTCGCCAGCGGGGTCCTTGCTCGCCGTGCCGTCGGACAGACTGCCATCCAATCCGAGACCCTGGGCGAATATGTCGGCGTATGCCGCGGCAAGAAGCTGCGGATCGTGCCGGGGTGTTCCGTCGTCCATCGCCACGGTCGCAAGCACCAGCTCACCGCCGACATCTGCCGCCGCAGAACGCAAGCTATCTGCAGTCGCCGAGTCGGCGACAACTCCGGAGTCTGCCAGCACGATGTCGATCTTCAGACCCGGTGCGTAGGCAGCGAGAACGTCAAGGTGCGTGCCCGGCGAGAAGTTGGCGGTCTCCCCCGGCTGCGGCGCGAGATTGAGTGCGACAAGAATTCGAGCGGACGTCGACACCAGCGCGTCGGCGAGGTCGGGCACCAGCAGGTGCGGCAGCACGCTGGAAAACCACGACCCCGGGCCTAGCACAACCCAATCCGCATCGAGGACGGCGGCAACTGCTTCTGGGCAGGCAGGCGGTTCGGATGGCACCAGCGACACGCTGGTGATCTGCCCTTCGGCCGTGGCGACTGCGACCTGGCCCCTGACCGTGCGCACCGCCCGCGGATCGGCCGGATCGAGGCCGGCGACTTCGGCCTCGATGTCGAGCGGCACGACCGACATCGGCAACACCCTGCCGTGGGCTCGCAGCAGCCGGCCGACAAGGTCGAGCGCAGCAACCTGGTCACCCAGCAATTCGTTGATGGCGACGATCAGCAGGTTGCCCAGGGCGTGGTCGTGCAGTTCGCCGTTGCTGGTGAACCGATGTTGCACGACCTCAGCCCAGGTTTGACCCCACGCGTCATCGCCGCACAGCGCCGCCAGTGCCTTACGCAAGTCGCCCGGGGGCAACACCCCGAACTCCTTTCGCAGCCGACCACTTGAGCCGCCGTCGTCGGAAACAGTGACGATGGCCGTGAGTTGGTCGGTGACCCGTCGCAACGCCGACAGCGACGCCGCGAGCCCGTGGCCCCCGCCCAAGGCGACGACGCGCGGGCCGGACAGCCTGTGCAACGAAGGATCGGACGGGTCGGTCGGCTGTACCCCCTGCTCGGTCATTCGCGGCCCAGGTCGCGGTGGGTCACCTGGACCTCGATGCTCTCCGCCGCGTTAACGCCGACGCCGGACGACGTGCCCCCACTGTCTTGGGTGCGGCCGAACGCCCGGAGCCGACCGGCGAGCTCCTCGGCGATGGCAACGCTGCGATGCTTACCGCCGGTGCATCCGACGGCCAGCGTCAGATAACGCTTGCCTTCGCGTCGGTATCCGTCGACCAGGAGTCGCAGCAAATCGCTGTAGCCGTCGAGAAATTCGTGAGCGCCGGCCTGCGCGAGCACGTAGTCGTGCACCGCGGCATCGCGGCCCGAGAGCGGCCGCAGCTCGGGCACCCAGTGCGGGTT
>JBOGEK010000265.1:0-1567 GCA_050743645.1 Acidothermaceae bacterium | reverse complement strand
GATCAATGCCGTCCGAGCCACCGGCGCCACCCAACCGATATCAACCGGCGACGGCGCGTGGGGCATCGAGATCACCGGTCACGACAACGGCTTCGCCTTGCGAGAGATCGCGCCGTATGTCGATTTCGTCGGGCCGCACGTCTACCGCATGGAGCGCGACCTCGTGCGCCAACACCACATGGCGGCTTTCGTCGCCGAACTCGCAGGCTTCACCGGCCAGCCCGTCGTCCTTGAAGAATTCGGGGTCACGACCGACTTCGTCTCGTCGGCGAATGCCGGCCACTACTACCGCCAGCTGCTACACAACACCCTGCTCTCGGGCACGACCGGCTGGATTGCCTGGAACAACACCGACTACGACGATCTGTTCGCCCAGCCTCCGTATAGCCACCACGCATTCGAGATGCACTTTGGCATCACCGACTCGACAGGCCAGCCGAAGACACCGCTGTTCGAGCTACGCGACTTCGCAACCGTGCTTGAGCAGGTCGACGTTGCCCGCTGCGTCAGGCCCGACACCGACGCCGCGATCGTGGTGCCGTCGTACCTCGAGGTTGCGTATCCGTTCACCGAAGAAGCCGACCGATCAGCCCTGTTCGGCACGTTGCACCAGTCGTTCGTCGCAGCCCGCGAGGCCGATCTGCCGGTCGGATTTGCCCGCGAGGTCGACGGGATTCCTGACGACGTCCGGCTGATAATTGTGCCGTCGGTTAAGCAACTCACGGCACCGGCCTGGCACCGCCTGGCGCACCTCGCCGAAGCGGGCGCAACCGTTTACGTCTCGTACTGCGCGGGCGCCCATTCCGTGCAACGTGGCCCTTGGTATGCCGATGTCAACGGGCTTTTCGGCGTCCGGCATCAACTCGTCTACGGAATGAACAATCCGATCGAGGCCGACGAGATCGAGGTGACCTTCACCCGCGACTTCGGGAGCATCCCGGCGCAGGCAGTACTGCGCTTTCGAGCGGGCGGCAACGATGATTCGCGCGCCTTCTTGCCGATCGAGGTCGACAGTGCCGATGTCGTCGCCGTCGACGGTCGTGGCCGGCCAGTTCTCACTATTCGCCGGGCCGGCGCTGGCTGCGTGGTCTTCTCGACCTACCCGTTCGAGCACATGGCCGCGCAGTTGCGCGACGTCAATCCCGAACCGACCTACCAGATTTACGATGCGCTCGCCGTCATCGCCGGCATCAGCCGGACCGTTGTGACCGACGATCCGCGGGTGAACGTCGGTGAACTCACCCACGAAGACGGACGCCGCTTCGTGTGGTTCATCAGCCAGGCATCCGACGAGGTGACGGTGAAGCCGCGAGCGTCGGACGGCGGATGGCTGCGCGGCCTCGGTGGCACCGATGCGCTCATCGACGTCACACTGCCGCCTTATGGCGTCGCCGTCTGCCAGCTGGAGGCCGACGTGACGTAGTTGCGACCGACAGCCGATTCACGCGCTTTTAAGGTCCTATCGCTCGAAGCTGCCGCTCCACAGCTAACGAGGGCTCCCCGCACACCGCACATGTCCCGGGTCCCCACCCAAGAAAGCGACCGATGATGAGAGTTCACACAAAGC
>JBOGEK010000264.1:0-3469 GCA_050743645.1 Acidothermaceae bacterium | reverse complement strand
TCGACCTTGTTGGCTCACACCTCAAGCCTGAAGCGCCTTCGTCCCATTTCCCAGTAACCCGACCCCGCTGAAATCCGAAGAGCCGCTTAAAGACGGCCCGGCCGACTTACCACCCCGGCCGGGCCGTTTCCGTCTGCCGACGGCTAGGAACGGATTAGTGAGACGTCAAGCTCGAGCACGATTTTGTCGCCCACCAACACCCCGCCGGTCTCCAGGGCGAGATTGGTTGTCACGCCGAAATCCCTGCGGTTGATGGTCGTTTTGCCTTCGAAGCCGGCTCGCAGGTTGCCGTACGGGTCTTTGGCCGTGCCCTGATAGGCGAAGTCGATGGTGACTGGCTTTGTGACGCCCTTGACCGTGAGGTCGCCGGTCAGTTTGAACTCTTCGTCGTCCACCTTCTCAGCCTTGGTGCTGGTGAAGGTGATCTCAGGGAATTCGTCCATGGCAAAGAAGTCGTTGCTGCGCAGGTGCTGGTCACGATCGGAATTGCCGGTGTCGATGCTGTGCACCTTGATGACGATGTGCGCTCTCGACTGCGCCGGGTTCTCCTCGTCGAGGTAGACCGTGCCTTCGAACTCGGTGAACGAGCCGCGCACCTTCGTCACCATGGCGTGGCGGGCGATGAAGCCGATGCGACTGTGGGCGGGATCGATGACGTAGTCGCCGGTGAGATCGGTGATGGCTTGCGTAGTGGTGGTGGACATCTCTTACTCCTATGGTCGTGCTGGCGGTTGAGGCGAGGTAAAGCGAGAGCGGCGGCGCGGGTTGCGCTCAGGCGAGGGTGTTGATGGCGAGCCAGAAGTTGTTGTCGCTGACGGCTTTTCCGAGCACTAGGGCAACCATCAGCAGGCCCGCACCCTCAAGCGAACGCGCCATTTTCAGGTTGCCGACGTCGAGCGGGCGTAGAGCGAGGCTCTCGGTCATCGACGAGACGCGCCCTTTGGCGCCGATGTCGTCGCCGGCGATGAACACGTCCAGCGGACGACTCTCAGCTTCGCTGGCGGCGAGCACGTGGCCGAACAGGGTGTTGAACGCCTTGACGACGTGCGCACCCGCAGGAGCGACCTTCGCGATCTCCTCCGCGGCGGAGCTGCCGTTGGGCGTGACAAGCCCGGTGTTGGTCGGATCGAAGGGGTTCGAGATGTCGACGATGACCTTGCCGGCCAAGGCCGGCCCGTACTGGGTGACGACCGACGCGGCGCTGGCATAGGGCACCGCGAGGATCACGATGTCGCCGGCTGGGGCGGTCCCGATCGTTCTCGCTGTGGCGCCCCGACCAAGCTCCTTGGCTAGGGCCGCGGCTCTGGCCGCATCACGACCGATGACCTCAACGGTGTTGCCGCCGGCAAGCGCCCGGGTTGCCAGGACGCGAGCCATATTTCCAAGGCCGACGATGCTGATAACGCTCATGGTGTGGACCTGCTCTCTAATGGTGGACTCCTCAACCATAGTTAGATTGGTTGAGTTGTCAACCATGAGTTAGTCTGGGGACGTGTCAACCGATCCCAAATGGCTTGACGCCCGCGAAGACCGGGCGTGGCGCGCGTTCAGACACGCCGGTTACCAACTCGAGTTGCGCCTGAACCGCCATTTACTTGAGGACTCGCGACTCACCCAGGCCGACTACGAGGTCCTCGTTGTGCTCTCTGAGCACAGCGACGACCGAATGCCCGCGCGGGAGCTCTGCGCCGCCTTGACCTGGGAGAAGAGCCGCCTGTCACACCAGATCGGCGGCATGGAGAAACGAGGGCTGATCGCCCGCGCACCCAACCCCGACGATGCTCGAAGCGTCATGGTCTGCTTACTGCCAGCCGGACGTCGAGCGATCGAAGATGCCGCACCGGCACACGTGGGCCACGTTCGCGAGCACCTCATCGACTTGTTCACCCACGCCGAACTCGAGACGCTCGCCACCCTCGGAGAACGCATCCTGCGCCACCTCGCCGAGGAGCCCTTCCCCGAGCAATCGCATACGTAATCGCTACTGACGCGGGCCCACCCGCACGTTGTTAGCGTCCCCTCGTCGACGGTCGCGGAGGCGGCCGCCACGGGGAGGGACAGCATGGGACGTCGAACGAAGCGCACCGCAAATGCAGTGTTTTGGGTATTGGTGTTGGCGACTTCGGTGACCGCCTGCTCGCAGTCGAGCAAGTCGCCAACGCCTGACTCGTCGTCCCACGCAAGTGCGATCGGCGGCAACGGTGGTGGCAGCTCGTCGAGCAGCGATTCCGCGGCCGCCGCCGGCGGCTCGGACATCCTCGGCGACAACCCGGGATGCCACCTGCTTTCGGCGTCCGACATTAAGAACGTAGTCGGGAACGACCTGCCGTCGCTGCTTGGCAACGTCAGTGGCGGGCTCGAGGGGAACACCGGTCACCAGTCGTGCACGTATACCGGCGACGACACCGGCAAAGGCGCAGACGTGAACGTCGTGATCGACACGTTCCCCGGTACGGCCAAGGATCAGCTGAGCAAGCTGCGCCCTAGCCAGCAGGACCAGGTCGACTCAGAGAACCAAATCGCCGCCGGAACCGCCACGCTGAAGGACGTCAGCGTGGGCGACGGAGGCTATGAGGTCGACGTCCACGCGACCAGCGGGTACGACGAATCGGTGTGGTTCACGAAGGGCGACAAAGTAGTGAATGTCGAGGTCGGCAGGGGCAACGCGGGTGGCGCACTGCAGCTCGCACAGGAGATCGCCGGCAAGGTCTGAACCGGACGCGGGTGCTGGCGCTAGGCGTCGCGGCGCTGCATCAGCCAGGCGCCGAACGCCAGCGGCACGATCCACCACAAGCAGTAGACGCCGAAGCCGATCCACGGGGTGAGGTAGTTGCCGCTTTGGTGGATGTAGGAAATCTGCTGGCCCGCGTTGCTGGTGAAGTACCTGATAACGGCGTCGCCCCACGACCCGGGCAGCGCGTGCGCCACGATCGGCAGCACGAACAGAGCCGCGACCGCGCTCGTCACCGCACCTGCGGTGTGCCGAAGTAGCGCGCCCATCGCCATGCCGAACAGCCCGCTCGCGGCGATGTACAGGCCGCCGCCAATGACCGCCCGCAGGACGTCGTGGCCGCCGAGCGACGCACCGATTCCGCGCTTGGAGAACCAGACTTGGCCGGCGTAGAACGCCCCGAACGCGGTTGCCAGGCCGATAACGAGCGCGACCGAGGTGAAAACCAGCGCCTTCGCTGAGAGCACCCGCATGCGTTTGGGCACCGTGGTAAAAGTGATCTTGACGCCGCCGGTCGAATACTCGGCGCTCACCACCATGACGCCGAGCACCGCGATCGCGAGCTGGCCGAGGGCGAAGCCCGACATACTCGTGGCCACCGGGTCGAACTTCGCGCGGTCGGATTGGGACATCTGCGGCCAGCCGTGGTTCGTGCCCCAACTCGCGAGCACCCCCAGGCCGATGGTGGCCACCACCAAAGCGAACAGCGTCCAGGCGGTCGAGCGTACGGAGAACAGC
>JBOGEK010000263.1:0-5790 GCA_050743645.1 Acidothermaceae bacterium | reverse complement strand
CCTGTAGCGGCACCACCCGAATGTTCAGCGACTCGGCGGCACCCGTCGGAAGGTAGGCGGTCGAGTCGGTGACGATCGCGACCTGCGGACATTTGCGCGCGCGTGGCATGCAGCGGACCCTACTGCGTGTGTCCTATTTCTGGGACGCACCGGCTCTCCTTGACCTGGCCGAAGCCAGGTGCTTGTTCGCCGTCCGGTCACCGGACCACAGGTGGTTCGGTGTTTCACCGGTTCCGGCCCAGGGCCCCAAGACTGCAGGGTGACGGCCGGCTCTTCCCCGCTGCATGCGGGTGTGACGTGCTCGTTCAGGCAGCCGCGGTGTGCGGCGCTATTTGTTGTTCACGGCCGGGCCAGCGGGCGAGGTTGATCGCCGCGTTCACATCCCGGTCCAACACGATGCCGCAGTACGCGCAGCGGTAGGTGCGGTCCGAGAGTGTGAGATCGGTCTTGACCTGCCCACAGCCCGAGCATGTTTTCGAGCTAGGGAACCACCGGTCGGCCACGTGCAGACCGCAGCCGTACCACGCCGTCTTGTACGCGAGCAGCCGGCCCAGGTCGCCCATGCCCGCGTCCGCCACCGCCCGCGCCAGCGAACGCAGCTGGTTCATGCCGGCGACGTTCAGGTCCTCGATCGTCACCGACGTCAGGCGGGTCGCCGCCCAGTGCGACAACTTGTGCGCGGTGTCGGCGCGCAGGTGCGCGATCCGCGCATGAACGCGGGTCAGCCGTATCTTGGCTTTGCGGCGGCCGGAGCTGCCTGGTTTGGTTCTCGCCAGGGCCTTGTTCGCCCGCCGCAACACCTGCTGGGCTTGATGGAGTGCTTTCACCCCCTCCACCACACGGAGAACCGCGCCGTGGTCGTCGGCGATGACTGCAAGGGTTTTCACGCCGCGGTCCAGCCCGGCCGGCCGCGAATGCCGGTCCTTGGGGGAGTGGCGAGCCGGGTGGAATATCGCTGCGACGCCGGTGAGGCACACCCACCACCGGCCGCGTTCGAACCGCAAACTGGCCGCGTACAGGTGGCAGCGGCCAGCGGCCAGCATCCGACGCAGTTTGCGGGTACAGCCATGCACTCGGATCTCACCAATCGTCGGCAGCCGCAACGCCTTCGGACCGGCGACGCGGATCTGCTGTGCCCCGCCTTTCCGGGCGCGGTTCCGCAGCCGAAACGCGGGCGTGGTGTTGTGCCGGGCCTTGAACCGTGGGAACCCGACGCGCTTGCCCGCGCGGTCACCGGACCTGGCCGCGGCGAAGTTCGCGCACGCTTGGGCAGCGTCCACGGAAGCGCACTCGAACACGTCGGCGGATACCGCGCCGCGCCACGCAAGACCACGAGCCCCGTCGTCGCCGACCGGCGAATCGGCGGCGGCGCCGTTCTTCCAGGCGTTGAACTCATTGATGAAACTGAACTTGCTCCACGACAACCACGGTGTCAGGTCCGCCTCGTCGATACCGTAGGTACGCATCGCGGCGCGCTGGTCCAGGTTCGCCTTCACCCGGGCGATGTGGTGGTTGAACGCGAACCGTGCCGCGCCTGCGTGCGCGCTCAGCATCTGTGCCTGCGCTCGTGTCGGGTCGAGCGCGAACCGGAATGTGACCTCCCGGGTCAACGCGGCATCTGTCCGCGAGCGCGACGGCTCGGTGCGGGGAGTGCGTCCAGGCATAACCCGAATCGTGCTGGAACGTACTGACAATGCAGCACACGAACACCTGGTCGCGCGGTGTGCCTCGCGCGCATCGCACCAAATGCGTGAATCTGGGCGGCCGGGAGGCAGAATGCGACCCATGAGGGGTGACGTACCTGCGGTAATGGACCCGGAATGTGTCTTCTGCGGCATCGTCGCGGGTGACGTCCCCGCAGATGTCGTGTGGTTCGACGAGAACGCAGTTGCGTTTCTGGACCGTTCACCGGCTGCCGAGGGACACGTGCTCGTGGTTCCTCGCCGGCATACGCGCACCCTCCTCGATGCGAGCCCGGCCGAAGCAGCGGCCGTGATGGCCGCGGCATCGCAGGTAGCTCGACTGCTCAGCGCGACGCTCGGCCCCGCAGGCTTCACCCTGTTCCAGGCGAACGAGACGGCAGGATGGCAAGACGTCTTCCACCTGCACGTCCACGTCGTTCCGCGCTGGCCGGACGACGCGCTGGTGCGGCCATGGTCGGCTGCACCCGCGGACCCCGCGACCCTATCCGCGGTTGCCGACAGGATTCGTGCTCCGCTCGCCGCACCCGAACAGCCATGGAAGGCTGAGGACTGACCTCGCCGAGCTGGCCGCAGTAGGCGGCTTGCGAACAAACGATGCCTGCCGTACGGTCATCGTCTTCGTCGACCGGTCATCGGCCGCGCAGTCGACCGCCCAGTGCAAGACAAATCTGGCTTGCCTCCATGGCCCACCGCGTTCACGACGTCGCGAACGCCGGGCCCAAACCTTGCGCCGGCTGCCACATGACATTTCTGAAATAGAACACACCCAGTTACTTTGGCGGACGCCCGGTTGACCATCGCCGGCTTCCGACGTCACACCACCACGTTGACGAGCTTGGGTGCGCGCACCACGACGTTGCGCACTTCACGCCCGTCGATCGCGGCCAGCACGGCGGCCGCCGACAGTGCGAGTTCACGCAAGCTCGCCTCATTGATCGAAGGCGGGACGTCGAGGCGCTCGCGCACCTTGCCGTTGATCTGCACGACGCAGACCACTGACTCCTCGACGAGCAGCGCGGGGTCGGCCTGCGGCCAGCCTGCCTTGACGACGGTGGGCTGGTGACCCAGCCGAGCCCATGCCTCTTCAGCGGTGTACGGCGCGAACAGCGACAACATGACGGCCACCGTCTCGACCGCTTCACGCACCGCCGGGTCGGCCGCGCCCGGGCCGGAGTCGACAGCCTTGCGAATCGCGTTCACCAGTTCCATGACACGAGCTACCACGACGTTGAAGCGGAAGCTCTCGGTGAGCTGGGTGACCTCGCGGATTGTGTGGTGGGTGATACGGCGTAGCGCGACATCGCCGTCCGCGAAACTGATGCCTGGCGCACTGGTTACCTCGCCGGCCAACCGCCACACCCTAGCCAGGAATTTGCCTAGCGCGCCGGGATTCATGTCGGCCCAGTCGATGTCTTCTTCAGGCGGGCCAGCAAAAACCATCGTCAGGCGCACGGCGTCGACGCCGAACTTCTCAAGCTGCTCGCCTAGATCGACGCCGTTGCCCAGCGACTTGCTCATGGCCTTGCCCTCGTTGATGACCTGGCCCTGGTTGAGCAATGCCTTGAACGGTTCGTCGAAGTCGACGAGCCCCATGTCGTGCAGCACTTTTGTGAAGAACCTGCTGTAGAGCAGGTGTAAAATCGCGTGTTCAACACCGCCGACGTATTGGTCGACCGGCATCCAGCGCTTCACCTGCTCGGGGTCGAAAGCCTGGGTGTCGTCGTGTGGAGAGCAGTAGCGCAGGAAGTACCACGACGAGTCGACGAAGGTGTCCATCGTGTCGGTGTCGCGCGTCGCCGCTCCCCCGCATTTCGGGCAGGTGGTGTTCACCCAGTCGGACGCCGCCGCGAGCGGCGAGACACCCTTCGGTGCCAGGTCGGCACCGCGCAGATCGGGCAGCCGCACCGGCAATTCGTCGTCCGGCACGGGAACTTCGCCACAGGAATCACAATGCACGATGGGAATCGGCGCGCCCCAGAAGCGTTGCCGCGACAGCAGCCAGTCGCGCAGCCGGTAGTTGATAGCGCCCTTGCCGGTGCCGCGTGCTTCGAGTTCGTCGACGATGCGCGCGATGCCGTCGGCCTTGTCGGTGCCGTCGAGCGGCCCCGAGTTCACATGCACGCCGTCGCCGGACGTCGCAACGCCGGACGTCGCAGGATCGGCCTCGTCGGTGGCTACCACCACGCGCACCGGAAGCCCGAATTTCAGGGCGAAATCGAGGTCGCGCTGGTCGTGAGCAGGCACCGCCATGATGGCGCCGGTGCCGTAGTCGGCGAGTACATAATCGGCTGCCCACACCGGGATGCGCTCTCCGTTGACTGGGTTCGTCGCGTACCGGCCCAAGAAAACGCCGGTCTTCTCGCGCTCTGTCGACAGTCGGTCGATGTCGGTCAGCCGACGCACGCTTTCGAGGTAGGCATCGAATGCGGCGCGCTGCTCGTCGGCACACAACTCAGCAGCCAGCGCAGAATCCGCTGCAACCACGAAGAAAGTCGCACCGAACAACGTGTCTGGGCGCGTCGTGAAAACGGTGACAGGTTCGTCGCGGCCTTCGATCGCGAAGTCGACGTGCGCACCCTGCGAGCGACCGATCCAGTTGCGCTGCATCGTCAAGACCCGCTCGGGCCACGCACCTTCGAGGCCCGCCATATCGTTGAGCAGCCGGTCTGCGTAGTCGGTGATTTTGAAATACCACTGGGTGAGCGTCTTTTTCGTGACGGGCGTGCCGCATCTCTCGCAGGCGCCGCCGACGACCTGTTCGTTTGCCAGCACGGTCTGGTCGTTCGGGCACCAGTTGACTGCCGACGCCTTGCGGTAGGCCAGGCCACGGTCATAGAACCGCAAGAACAACCATTGGGTCCAGTGGTAGTACTCGGGGTCGGAGGTGTGTAACCGTCGCGACCAGTCGAAAGAAATGGCGTACCGGCGAAACGAGCCGGCCTGAGTGTCGATGTTCTTGTAGGTCCAGTCGGCCGGATGCTCGCCACGGCGGATCGCCGCGTTTTCGGCCGGTAGCCCGAACGAATCCCAGCCGATCGGATGCAGGACGTCGTAGCCACGTTGCACCCAGTAGCGGGCGACAACATCGCCGAATGCGTACGCCTCGGCGTGGCCCATGTGCAGGTCACCGCTCGGGTAAGGAAACATGTCGAGCATGTAGCGCCGTTCGCGCGCAGCAGTACCAGGCGCGGCGACGTCCGCCCGGAACGGATCGAGTTCGTCCCACACCGGCAGCCAGCGTTGCTGGATCGCGGCGAAGTCGTAGGTCTCGCTCATGGTGTCCTCACGTCAGGGGCCGTCGGGCTCGTGCTGCCTTCAACGCACTCACGAAAAAACCCCCCGCGCACGAGGGGTCGCCGCGCTGACGAAAATCAGCGCGGCAAGCGAAGAAGCAGCGAGAACGGCGTGAACATCGCAGTCAGTGTAGCCCCGGGCGCATGGCGCTCGGCAGCCGCGAGGCGGTTACGACAGCAGCGCGATGATCAGCGCTGCCGCAGCGACGATCAGGACGTCGATGACGATCTGCCGCATGTACTGTCTGCGTGAACCGCGCGGCCGTTCGAGTGCAGACCACTCGTTCGACAGCACCTTGTCGGCGGCAGTCGCGGCGTCATCGTCGACCCGGAGGACGTCGTCCGCCTCATTCGCATGCGACATCGGAACGCGCCTCGACCCACCGGCCGTCATGAGCGATGGCCTCCCGAGTCGCCGCCTGGACCTACATACCTTTGAAGACCTGTTCGGCACTACCGCGGGTGGCCTGAGTGAACCGGCCGACCAACCGGATGGGCTCCTGCGTCGTCCGCCGAACGCCACGACGGACTAGGCGGACGCTACGGCTGTTGTGACCGGTTGGCCGGTTTCGAGACCCGCTTTGATGCGAAAAGATGTTCTTGTGCAACGCCGCCCGTGGGGGGAACGGCGTCGCCGAAAGCTGGGGGCGCGGCGGTCCGGTCGGCGTGGGGGGTGCGCCAGCCGGACCGCCACTTCGCGAGTTGCCGTGCGCCACCCGGGGGGACAAGTGGCGCGGCGCCTCACGCGACCATCACTGTGCCCCATCGGATGTCGTACCGCGACCCTGTAGCGC
>JBOGEK010000262.1:0-7733 GCA_050743645.1 Acidothermaceae bacterium | reverse complement strand
GACTGGCTCGGAAACCCGAAGCTGAATCTGTGGGCGGTGCTGGTAGAGGCGTGCTGGCGGCAGGCGCCGTACGTCATGGTGTTATATCTCGCCGGCCTCAAAGCGGTCGACCCCACGTTGCGCGAAGCCGCGCTGGTCGACGGCGCGAATGCTTGGCAGACCTTCTGGCGGGTCGTTTTTCCGGTATTGCGGCCGATCAATATCGTCATCTTGGTGATCACGGTGATCGAGTCGCTTCGTGCGTTCGACCTGGTCTACATCACCAATGGCGGCAATAACGGTCTCGAATTACTATCTGTGCTGATCACTCGTAACATCGTGGGCCAGGTAAGCAGGATCGGCTTCGGCTCGGCGCTTGGCGTCGTCCTGCTGGTGATTTCGTTGGTGCCGATCGTGTGGTTCCTCGTCCAGCAACTTCGGCAGGAGAAGCGCGCATGACCGCCGTCACGGTCCCGGTCGGGCAGACCGCGGCTACGCCCGATCGAACGCCTCGACGTCGAGCGACTGCCGGGCACGCCGGGGCGCATTTGTTCCTGACGATCGCCACCCTCCTGTGGATCACACCTATCGTGTGGGCGCTCTACACCTCGCTGCGTCCCTACAGCGAGACGTCGAAGTACGGCTACCTCTCGTTGCCACACCATTTGACGTTCTCGAACTTTACGAACGCCTGGAAACAGGCCGACATGATCCATTACTTCTGGAACTCGGTGCTGATCACCGTGCCGTCGGTCATTTTGGCGCTGGCACTCGCTTCGTGCGTTGCGTTCGTGCTCGCCAGGTTCAGTTTTTGGTTCAACATTCCGCTGCTTATCGTCTTTGCAGCGGCGAACCTGCTGCCGCAGCAGGTGATCATCACGCCGCTTTACCGGATCTACCTGACGATCCACGTGCCGAGCTTCATCAGCAACACTGGTCTGCTCTACAACTCGTATGCGGGTCTCGTCGTCATCAACACCGCATTCCAGACCGGTTTTTGCGTCTTCGTGCTCAGCAACTACATGAAGAGCATTCCGCACGAGATCACCGAGGCCGCGCTGATCGACGGAGCGCCGGTCTGGACGAGATATTGGAAGCTCACGCTGCCGCTTTGCCGGCCGGCGCTCGCCGCGCTGGCCACCCTGCTCACGACCTGGATTTACAACGACTTCTTCTGGGCGATCGCATTGATCTCGTCGGGCGACAAACGCCCGATCACATCGGCATTGGCGAACTTGCAAGGCCAGTACTTCGTGAACCAGAACCTGCTCGCAGCCGGTGCTCTCATCACGGCGGTGCCGACTTTGCTGGTGTATGTCATTCTGCAGAAACAGTTCATCGCCGGCCTGTCTCTCGGATCGTCGAAGGGCTGACCGGGTGAGCGACCCGGCGTTGGAGCCTGCCGCGAACGATGCGCGTTGGCTGCAGCTTCGCCGCGCGGGCGTCATGGTAGTGCTCGACGCCGGTGGCCCGCAGCTGCCACGCATCGTCTACTGGGGCGCTGATGTGGGTGATCTCTTGCCCGCCGATTGCTTGGCGTTGCCTGGTGCCCGCTACACGCCGCCGACGCCCGACAGCCACGAGGCCGATATTCCGTTCACGCTCTCGCCAACTCGCGCGCAGGGCTGGCCGGGGTGGCCGGGGTTGACGGGTCATCGCGATGGCATCGCGTCGCAGCCGCTTTTCGCCCTCGACGAAGTCACGCTCACTAGCGACGAGTCCCTTGACGTCATCCGATACAGCGGTGCCGATGTCGCGGCTTCGCTGCGGCTGGCCGGCGAGTTGCGGCTCACGGCGCACGGTGTGCTCATGCATCGCCAAACGCTTACCAGCACAGCGGCGGACGACGAAACCCGTTACACCGTAGGTGATTTGCTTACGTTGCTGCCTGTATCGCAGCACGTCGCCGAGGTTTTCGACTACGCCGGCCGGTGGGCCAACGAGGCGCAACCACAACGAGCGCCCCTGAACCAAGGCACCTGGCTGCGCGAGCAACGACGTGGCCGTACCGGGCCCGACACGCCGTTGCTGCTGACCGTCGGTACCCAAGGATTCGGTTACCGCGAAGGCGAAGTCTGGGGCGTGCACCTGGGCTGGTCGGGTGACCAGCGCTACCTGGCACAACGCCTCAACACCGGCGTCACAATGATCGGCGCGGGCGAGATTCTGGCTGCTGGCGAAGTGATTCTCGGCGCTGGTGAGAGCCTCACAACACCGTGGATCTATGCGGCGCACTCCGATCGCGGCATCGACGGCGCATCGGCGCGCCTTCATTCGATGCTGCGAAGCCGCCCGCAGCACCCTGCGCGGCCTCGGCCGATCGTGTTGAACACCTGGGAAGCCGTCTACTTCGACCACTCGTTCGCACGCCTTTCGGCGCTTGCCGATGTCGCCGCCGAGGTCGGTGTCGAACGGTTCGTCATCGACGACGGTTGGTTTGGCTCGCGCCGTGATGACACCTCGGGTCTCGGCGACTGGCAGGTCTCCGACGACGTGTGGCCAGGAGGCCTTGGCGCGCTGGCGAATTACGTGCGGGGCAAGGGTATGGAGTTCGGCCTCTGGTTCGAGCCCGAGATGGTGAACCTGGATTCCGAAACTGCGCGGTCACATCCCGATTGGGTAATGGGCACGCCCGGCCGAATGCCACCACCGAGACGCAGCCAGCAGGTTCTCGACCTCGGCCATCCCGAGGCGTTCGATTACCTGCGAGATGCGATGTCGAAGCTCATCGGCGAGTACGGCATCGCTTACCTGAAATGGGATCACAACCGCGACGTCGCCGACCCGGTGCATCGCGGTGGCTCGCGCGGCGGCAGGCCGGCAGGTCGTGACCAAACCCTTGCCGCGTATCGGTTGATGCACGAACTCAAGCAACGCCACCCGGGCCTTGAGATCGAATCGTGTTCGTCGGGCGGGTCGCGCGTCGACTACGGCGTGCTCGAAAACACCGACCGGGTATGGGCGAGTGACTGTATCGATCCGATCGAGCGGGTTCGCATCGTCGCCGGTCTATCGACACTCGTGCCGTTCGAACTCATCGGCGCCCACGTGGCGTCTTCTCGTTCGCACACGACCGGCAGGGTGCACGATCTGGCGCTTCGGTTGGCCGTCGCTTTGTTCGGCCACCCCGGTTTCGAATGGGATCTCACGGCGACGTCGTCCGACGAAAGAGCGGTGCTGGCGCGGTGGGTGAGTTTCGCGAAACGCATGCGCGGGCTGATGCGATCGGGTGAGGTGGTGCGGGTCGACAGGGCGGCCGATCCTGGCACCGTGCTGTACGGAGTCGTTTCGCCCGATCGGCGCGAGGCGCTGTTCAACCTCGTGCGGCTGCACACCGCGGCGCGGCACGGCGACGCACCGCTGCTCTTTCCAGGGCTCGACCCGAGCTTGCGCTACCGAGTCGAACGCGTCGACTTCGGTGCTGAGACAGTCACACCGCACGGCGCACGAGCGCAGGATCGAGGCGACCTCGTGGTAGCCGGTTCGGTGCTGGCCCGGGCCGGCATCGAGTCTCCCGGATTGTCGCCCGAGCAGGCCGTCACCTACCACCTGCAAGCACAAGCCTGAGCTAGGTTCGATCCGTCAGCGGACCAACCTGCTCGGCTCGTGGAGGCAATAGTGGACGGCGGGCCGGACGGCGGGCGGGGCGGCGGCTTGGATGGCGGCGCCGGTAGCGCGTCGAGTGGCGGATTCGGCCGCGAGGCGTTGCCGTACGGCATCTTCCGTGTGCCCGGTCGCATCGATGAGCCACGCGTCGGTGTCGCCGTCGACGACGCGATCCTCGACTTGGGCTCGCTGTTCGACGATCGGGTGTTTCGGCGTCCGTCACTGAATGCCTTTATGGCGCAGGGCCGCGCGTCGTGGACCTCGACTCGGCAGCGCATCAAAGACGCGCTCGCGAATGACGCTGACCGCTATCTGATCCCCGTCGCCGATGCGGTGATGCAACTGCCGTTCGAGGTCGCCGACTTCGTTGACTTCAACTCCTCGCTCCACCACGCCGAAAATGCCGGCCGTATCTTGCGTCCGGGCACCGATCCGATCCGGCCCAACTGGTGGCGCCTGCCGGTCGGATATCACGGCCGCAGCGGAACTGTCGTCGTTTCGGGTACGTCGGTTAGCCGTCCGCGCGGTCAGTTCACCGACGATGCCGGCGATATCGTGTTCGCACCGACGCGTCGGCTCGACGTCGAAGCCGAAGTCGGCTTCGTGATCGGCTGTAGCTCCACGCTCGGCGAGCCCATCACGACCGCTGACTTCGCCGACTATGTGTTCGGCGTGACGCTCGTACTCGACTGGAGCGCGCGTGACATGCAGGCCTTCGAGTACGTGCCATTGGGTCCGTTCCTCGGCAAATCGTTCGCCACAACGACGAGTGCCTGGGTGGTGCCGCTCGAAGCGCTCGACCTCGCGCGCACGGTTTCGCCGCGCCAGGATCCGCCAGCCCCTCAACACCTTCGCGTCGACGGATCGTGGGGTTTCGACGTCCGGCTTCAGATGTCTTTGAATGGCACGGTTATTTCGGCACCGCGCTTCGATTCGATGTACTGGACCGCACCGCAACAGCTTGCGCACCTAACGTCAAACGGTGCCCGCGTTCGAACCGGCGACCTCTTCGCGTCGGGCACGGTCTCCGACGACCACGCATGCGGTTCGTTGTTGGAACTCACGTCCGACGGTGCGAATCCACTGCAGCTCGCCGACGGATCAAAGCGTGGATACCTCGACGACGATGACGAGGTGGTGCTGCGGGCCGTCGCGCATTGCACTGACGGCACCACGTTGCCATTGGGCGAAGCACGCGGGGTAGTGGCTCCGGTACGACATAGGGCACGATGATCGCTGTGTCAGTAGCCGACAACGGGCTGAAGCTCTTACATGGCGGACGACGAGGTCTTGCGCTCGCGGCCGTCTGCACCTTGCTGTTCTTGACGTTTCTCGACAACACGATCGTCAGCATCGCGTTAGGTGACATTCAGCAAGACACCCATGCCGGGGTGCAGGCACTGCAGTGGATCGTCAATGCGTACGCGCTGGTTTTTGCCAGCATGATGCTGGTGGCCGGAGCGTTAGGTGATCGTTTCGGGCACCGCAAGGTGATGTTCACCGGCGCCACGATTTTCGCTGCGGGGTCTGTCGTTTGTGCGCTTGCCGCGTCTTCTGGCGTGCTCATCGTTGGTCGTGCCGTTATGGGCCTGGGCGCTGCAGCCTCCGAGCCGGCGACCTTGGCGATGCTTCGACACCTGTATCCGGCTCGCCGTGAACGGGCTCGGGCCACAGGCGTATGGGCCGCGGTATCTGGCTTGGCACTCGCGCTCGGTCCGGTCATCGGCGGCGTAATCGTCGGCGTCGCCAACTGGCACTGGATCTTTTGGTTCAACCTGGCGTTCGGGCTTGCTGCACTGGGCGTCGGCGCTTTGCTGCTTCCCGAAACGACAAAGGACGACGGCAGGCGTATCGACGTGCTCGGCGCAACGCTCGGCGCCGCGGCTCTCGCGATGGGCGTCTTTGCGGTTCTGCAAGGAGAAACCGACGGCTTCGGTGCGGCGATCGTCGTTACCCTTTTCTGTTGCGCTGCTGTTGTGGGCACGGTGTTTGTTTGGTGGCAGCACAAGACGAAAGCACCGTTGGTCGAGCCGCGAGTTGCGCGCGATCCGGTGTTCGCTGCCTCGAACATGGTGGCGTTCGCCGCATATTTCGGTACCTTCGCGGTCTTCTTCTTCTGCGCTTTGTACCTGCACGTGGTCGCCGAGCAGAGCGGCCTGCGCATCGCGGTCCAGTTTCTTCCGATGGCTGTCGCGATGATTCTCGCGTCGCTCGCCACCGGGCGCTGGATCGCTCGCACGGGTGCTCGCCGTCCGATCGGATTGGGCTGTTTGTTGTTCGCCGGAGGGCTGGCCTTTACCGATCAAGTGCTGAACCCGCATCAGACGTACCTTCCGTTAGCGGCGGCGCTGACGCTTGTCGGTATAGGCATCGGCATCGTCGTGGTGCCAACCGCTTATGCCGCAGTCAGTTCGGTGCCTTTGCAGCGTGCCGGGATGGCGAGTTCCGCAGTGAACACGAGTCGTGAGGTTGGTGCGGTCGCCGGCACCGCGGTGCTCGGCGCGATCGTCAATTCGAGCCTGATCTCGCATCTGAACAGCCAACTCGACAAGCTCGGGCTCGGCACGTTGAAGGGCTTCGTGATTCCCGAGGTGCTGCACGGTGGGGCGGCTTTCACGACGTCGGGCGGCGGGAGCGTCGCGTCACAAGCGACGACGCCGCTGGCGAAGAAGTTGTTGCAGTCGGTGTACGACGCGTTCTATGCGGGCCTGCACGTCTGCTTGAACCTGTCGGCGGCCGTCGTCCTGCTCGCAGGAGCCGTGGCGATGATCGCGATGCGGCACGAGCCACCGATGGCGAGCATCGACGACGCCGTCACCGAGCATGTGTCGGGCGTTCCCCTTTAGCGGGAGACGGCTCAGGCCACCTGTACGACGCTCGATGTCGCGGGCATTTCGTCCAACCGCTCGCCGGCCCGGCGGGCCCGCTTGACCGCATACATGGCGTCGTCGGCAAGTGCGACGAGGTCGTCTGGCGCGGCCGTGCTGTGCTCCGACCACGCAATCCCGATGCTCGCGAACACCGGTAGCGCGGCATCGACGTCGTCCACATGCACATCGGTTTGCAGCAGTTCTGCCAGTCGAAACGCCACATCACCAAGCTGCGCGCTCGAATCGACGCCATCGCACAAGACCAGAAACTCGTCGCCGCCGAGTCGACCGACGGCATCGCGGTGCCGCACGGCGTTGACCAGACGGCCGGCCACCTCCCGGAGGTAACTATCGCCAACCGCATGGCCGTGCTGGTCGTTGACGTGCTTGAACCGGTCGAGGTCGATGAAGATGACGCCGGTGCCCGTGCGGCGAAGCCGGCCGTCGTCCAATGACTGCTCGAGCAGCGACATGATCGACGAGCGCGTGTGGCACCCGGTGAGCGAATCGGTCGTTGCGCGGCGTTCGAGTTCTCGGCGCATCAGCATGCTTTCGGTGACATCGGAGACTGCGATGACCGCACCAGTAGCCTTGCCGTTCTGGTCGTTGAGCGCACGAAGGCTGAGCTTGCACAGGCGGACGTCGCCGTGGGTGTCGACGACGACGTCGAGATCTGCGTCGAGCGCGCTTTCACCCACTTCGCATAGTGCGCGGTCGATCAACTCACGATGTTCCGGTCGAGCCGACGCGAATTGTTCTTGCAGAGTTGCAGCATCGGCATGACCGACGATCGCGCCGAGTTGCTCGTTTCGATACAACACCCGACCGCTGAGATCGACGTGAAGCATCCCCAGTGGCAACGCATCGGTCAGCCTTCGAAGCAGTTCTTCCCTGCTACGCAGGGCTTCTTGGTAGGCCATCTCTTCAGACACGTCGACGAGTTCGGCAAGCACGTAACCGTCGTCAGCATCACCGAGCAGGTTATGGTTCGTAACTTCTACCCATAGCCAGGTGCCGTCCGACCGCCGGTAGCGCAGCCTAGCCCGCCGTGAAGATCCCGGATTGCGGAGCATGTCGACGAACGTCGTGACCGCAAGGCCCAAGTGGTCGGGGTCGGTGAACTCGACTGTGCGACGGCCGATCATCTCATCGGCGCTCCAACCCAGCATGTCGGTCACCGAGTCGTCGATCGACAAAATGATCGACTGGTTGTCCTTGTGCATGGTGGCGACGCGAGCCCGGGCATTCGCAGTCGGCGCTTTTTCGGGCCAAGGGTTT
>JBOGEK010000261.1:0-4215 GCA_050743645.1 Acidothermaceae bacterium | reverse complement strand
GTTCGACGCGCATCTCGTTGACGAGTGCCTCGGCCGAATCGGGCGCTGGTCCGGCCGGCGCCTCTTCTTGCGCGTCCTTCGCGGCTACCGCCTCGGGATCCTTCAGCCGGATTCCGACGATGAGTGCCGTGCCGCCGAGCAGAAGGAACGGCAACTTCGGCAGACCCGGGATCAGCGCGAGCGCGATGACCGCGGCGCCGCCGATACGAATTGCCTGCCGCTGCGCCAAGATTTGGCGGACGACGTCGGTGCCCATGTCCTGGTCGGTCGCCGCACGGGTCACGATCAGACCCGTCGAAACCGACAGCAGTAGTGCCGGGATCTGCGAAACCAGACCGTCGCCGATCGACAACAAGCTGTACGTCGAAACTGCGTCACCGGCCGACAGATGCCGCTGCATGATGCCGACCCCGAGACCACCGACCAGGTTCACCAGCGTGATGATGATGGCCGCAATGGCGTCGCCCTTGACGAACTTGCTCGCGCCGTCCATCGCGCCGTAGAAGTCTGCCTCGGCGGCGATTTCGGTGCGGCGGCGGCGGGCTTCGTGCTCGTCGATCAGGCCCGCGTTGAGGTCGGCGTCGATCGCCATCTGCTTGCCGGGCATCGCATCGAGAGTGAAGCGGGCACCCACTTCTGCCACGCGGCCGGCGCCGTTCGTGATGACCACGAACTGGATGATGATCAGGATCAGGAAAATGACCAGGCCGACGATGAGCGAGCCGCCGACGACGAAGTGTCCGAAGCTCTGCACGACCTTGCCTGCGTAACCGTGCAGCAAGACGAGACGCGTAACGCTGATGTTCAGCGCGAGCCGGAACAACGTGGCGATCAGCAACAACGACGGGAACGCCGCGAAATCGAGCGGCTTACGCACAAACATCGAGACGAGCAGCACCAGCAAAGCTGCGGTGATGTTGGTCGCCAGCAGCATGTCGAGCAGGAAGGTCGGCAGAGGCACGACCATCATGACGATGATCCCGATAACCCCAGCGGGGATACCGAACTGGCCGAGTCGGGCTGCGCGCACGCTACCTCACGGAAGACGACGTCGTCTGAGCGCTCGCCCACGGCACGCGTAGGCAAACGTCACTTGATCGACCCATCGGCCAGACCGCGCGCGACCTGAGGACTCCGGACGAGCCTCGGGCGCGGCGCGACCTCGACGGCGGGGGCGAGCTAGCGGCGGGCGCCGGCGTCGGCCAGCTGGCGTCGTCCGCGCCGCTTCTGCACCCCGACGACCTCACGCTCGGGCGTCGCGCCCGGGTGGTGGATGCCGGACGCCGAACCGCGCCGACGTAGCGAGAACACGAAAGCCAGGATTCGCGCGACCGCCACGAACAACTCGTTCGGGATCTCCTGACCCAGGTCGCATACCCGGTACAGCGCGCGCGCGAGCGGGATGTCTTCGACCATCGGCACTCGGTGCTTTTCGGCCTCGGCTCGCATGCGGGCGGCGATCACGCCGGCACCCTTCGCGATGACCCGCGGCGCCCCGCGTCCGGCTTCGTACTTCAGTGCGACAGCGACGTGGGTCGGGTTGACGAGGACGACGTCAGCCTTCGCAATCGAGGCCATCATCCGATTGCGGCGCATTGCCATTTGACGCGATTTGATCGCGCTCTTCATCCGTGGGTCACCTTCGGAGTTGCGATACTCCTCTTTGATTTCCTGCTTGCTCATGCGCAGTCCGCTGCGATAACGCCGCAACTGGTAGGCGTAGTCGGCCGCGGCCATCAACAACCCGGCCACCGCTGCGTTACGCGCGAAGCTGTACAGGGCGTCGCCGGTCGTGTGCAGCACGGTGCCGAGCGGCACGACGGCGCCCGTTTGGGTCAACGGCAGCACGGCGCGGATGGCTTGGTAAAGAAACAGCGACAGCAAGGCCGTCTTGACCAGTGCTTTCGTGACCTCCCATACACCGCGCACACCGAAGACTCGTTTGACGCCCTTGAAGGGATTCAGGTGATCCCACTTCGGCTTGAACGACTTTCCCGAAACGTGCACGCCACCCTGGGCGACAGAAGCGACGACGCCGGTCGCCAGCATCCCGAATGCGAGCGGGGCGACGGCGATCGCACCCTTCATCACGCCGGCGCTGAGCACGTGCACGATCTTCGCGGGATCAGGGCTTTGGATGACATCGCCGACCTGCACGAACAACGCTTGCGTCAGCGAGATGGTGCTGCGGATCGTCAGGCGCAGCAAGAAGATGGCGACCAACATGCCAAGCCATGTGCCGACGTCCGGCGATCGCGCGACCTGGCCATCTTTCTTGGCCTGCTTGATTTTTCGCGGTGTCGGCTTCTCAGTTTTATCGGAGCGATCGGCCATAGCGCGTCAATGCTTCGTGGAAAAGACGGCCGACACTACGTCGGTGTTGTTCGAGATCTTGTCGAGCAGCGCGCTCATAGCGTCGGGCAGGGCGACGAAGGTGACACCGATCAGGCTGAGGGTAATGAAAATCTTCAGCGGAAACCCGAGGGAGAAGACGTTGAGCGAAGGTGCCGCCTTGGTGAGCAGTCCCAGACCCGCGTCGGCCATGAACAAGACCGCGAGCAGTGGGCCGGCGATCTCGATCGACGAGACCATGAACGTGCCGACGTCCTTCGTGACAAGTTGCTGCAGTTCGTCGATCGGAGCGGCCCCGCGAAGCGGAAAGGCGTCGTAAGACGACAGCAAGCCCTTGACGATGATGAGGTAGCCGTTGCTCGCGAACAGCAACGTCACGGCGAGTAAGTCGTTGAAGCGCGAGAAGATCGACGCGTTCTGCAACGACATCGGGTCGAATGCCTGTGTGAGCGAGAAGCCGCCGATGTAGTCGATCAACTCGCCCGCGCCTCGAATAGCCGCGAACAGGATCAGCGTCAACATCCCGAGCGACAAGCCCGCCGCGACGTTCATCAAGATGGCCCCGACCATCGGACCGAGTAGCGGCTGCGGTGCTTGTGGCGCGAGTCGGGCCGCAACCGGAAACGCAAGCGCCATCGACAGTGCAGCTTTGGTCAGTGCCGGAACCGACCTGGTGCCGAACGCCGGCACAATCGCGATCCACGCCGACGTGCGCACCGTCGCGAGCAAGAATGCGACGAGCAGCGACGTCGAGACGTTGATGTTCACGAACTCAACTGCCGCCGATCAGAGTCGGCAGGGAGTTGAACAGCTGGTGAGTGAAGTCGATGAGGGTGTTGAGCATCCAATTGCCGCTGATCAAGATGGCCACACCCACGGCGATGATCTTCGGGACGAACGACAGCGTGAACTCTTGGATCTGCGTCGCCGACTGGAACATCGAGATGGCGAAGCCCACGCAGAGGCTGGTGAGCAACATCGGGGCGCACAGCTTTGCTGTCACCAGCATCGCCTGCATGGCGATGTGCAGAACCGCGGTATCGGTCATGGCAGGCCCGCTAGTGATAACTCGTGATGAGCGAGTGGGCGATCAACGCCCAGCCGTCGACCATGACGAACAGCAAGAGCTTGAACGGCAGTGAAATCATCGAAGGTGGCAGCATCATCATGCCCATCGACATCAACGACGAGCTCACTACGAGGTCGATGACGAGAAACGGTATGAAGATGACGAAGCCGATGATGAACGCGGCCCGCAACTCCGAGAGAACGAACGCCGGAACCAGCGTCGTCATCGAGACGTCAGCTGACGACGCGGGCTTCTTCTCCTTGCTGGCGTTGATCATCGACGCGAGATCGTCTTTACGGGTCTGCTTCAGCATGAATTGCTTCAGCGGCTGCACGCCTGCGTCATAGGCCTGCGATGCGGTCATCTGGTTGTGCAGGTACGGCTGCACACCGGCCTTGTTCACCGCCGCCAACGTCGGCGACATGATGAACAAGCTCAAGAACAGGGCCAACCCGACCAGCACCTGGTTCGGTGGCACCGTCTGCAGTCCGAGCGCGTTTCGGGTCAAAGACAGCACCACGATGATTTTCGTGAAGCTGGTGCACAGCATCAGCGCTGCCGGCGCGACCGAGATCACCGTCATCATCAAGATGATGACGACGGATTGACTCGGCTTGCCGTTCACGCCATTGATCGAGACGCTCACATTGCCTTGCGGCGCCGCAGGTTTCGCGGGAGAGGTCGGCCCCGCCCGGCCCCGGACGGTAAAATAAAAACAAAAAAACCATCCCACCAAAAGGAGACTGTATAAAAACGTGGTGGGCCGAAAAAAAAAAAAGGGGGGGGGGGGGGGG
>JBOGEK010000260.1:0-10685 GCA_050743645.1 Acidothermaceae bacterium | reverse complement strand
GACACTCGACGAAGGACGGCGCGGAACGTGAGCGGAATTGCTCGGTCGTCGGCATGGGTTTGGATCAGTTCAAGGGGTATACGGGCGGCATGAAGCTCAGTCACCTACCGCCACGGCTCGCAACTGGAGCCTTCATTGTCAACACTGGGTTCACCAAGTTGAGCGCCGACGACGACACTGCCAAAGGTCTGCACGGCATGGCGACCAACGCCTACCCGTTCATGCGCGACATCGAGCCGCAGACCTTCGTCAAGGGGCTGGCCATCGGTGAGATCGCCGTCGGCAGCGTCTTGCTAGCACCATTCGTACCCGCGTGGCTTGCCGGGTTGACGCTCACCGGATTTTCTGGCGGGCTCGTGCGCCTGTATCTGAAAACGCCTGGGCTCACCCAAGAAGACGGCATCAGGCCCACCCAGAAAGGTACCCCGATCGCCAAGGATTTCTGGATGCTCGGCATCGGACTCGGCCTGTTTATCGATGGCCTGACCCCGAGCCGGAAGAAGCGGCGGGCGATGCGGCGGGTCGCGCGAGCGCCGATCCGCAAAGCTGCGGCCCTGCATCGGTAACGGCGTCGGCGGCATTCTTCGCGCGGTTGAGGCATCATCAAAGGCGTGCCTGAACTTCCCGAGGTAGCGGCGCTGGCCAAGTTCGTCGGTGGACGTGCCATCGGCCACAAGATTTCGCGCGTCGACATCGGCGCTTTCCACGTGCTCAAGACGTTCGACCCGCCGGCGTCAGCGCTGCATGACCAGACAGTCCAGACCGTCGCGCGGCACGGAAAGTTTCTCGACATCGAGACGAGCGGACCGCATCTCGTCGTCCATCTGGCCCGGGCCGGATGGCTGCGGTGGCGAGCCGAACTGCCACCCGCGCCGCTGCGGCCGGGCAAGTCGCCGATTGCGCTGCGGGTGCACCTCGACGACGGCAGTGGCTTCGACCTCACCGAAGCCGGCACCCAAAAACGGCTCGCTGCCTACGTGGTCAATGACCCGAAATCGATCGAAGGCGTCGCGCGGTTGGGTCCCGATCCGCTCGATCCCTCGTTCGGCGTCGAGACCCTCGATGGCCTGCTGCGCGGCCGCCGCATGCAGATCAAGGGCTTGCTGCGCGACCAATCGGTGATCGCCGGCATCGGAAATGCCTACAGCGACGAGATTCTGCACGTCGCCAAGATGTCGCCGTTCAAAATCGCAGACACTTTGTCGGACGACGACGTTGCCGTGCTTTACCAAGCCGTCAAGACGACCTTGTCGGACGCCGTGCAGCGTGCGGCAGAGCTCGACGCCGGCGAGTTGAAAGCGGAGAAGAAAGCGAACATGCGGGTGCACGCCCGCACCGGCCAACCGTGCCCGGTGTGCGGCGACACCGTGCGCGAGGTCTCGTTCGCCGACTCATCCCTTCAGTACTGCCCGACCTGCCAGACCGGAGGCAAGCCATTGGCCGACCGGCGCCTTTCGCGGCTGCTGAAGTAAGCTGCACGTCGTACTCGCGGGAGCTCGGACGAACCGGGCTGAGAGGGTGGCTGGCCGATTTCGGCAGCGGGCCACCGACCGCTCGAACCTGACCGGGTAATGCCGGCGTAGGGAGTGGCCGGCTCGTCCGGTCGGGAAGGCACGTCATGGCGACAACAGATCTCGGCGTTTCGCCGACCAGCGTCAACCTGCAATCCACCGCCGAGGCGCCGATCACCCTCGACGAACCGGCCGTCAAGACGCTCGGATTCTTCGACCAGGTCGGGCTTTGGGGCAATCTCGGGGTGAGCCTGCTGGGCTTCACCGGAGCGATGGTCGTGCTCCAGCCCTTCGGTGCCGGCACCCCTGAGCTGTCGTTGGCGGCGGCGTTACTGGCGGTCGTGATCGGCACCGCGTTGGGCACGATCGCGGTCGGCCTGGCCGCAGTGCCCGGCGCGCACACGGGAGCGCCCGCGATGGTGCTGCTGCGGGGATTGTTCGGTGCCCGGTTGTCGTACCTGCCGACCGTGCTGAATATCTTGCAGTTACTCGGTTGGGCCACCTTCGAGATCGTCGTCATCTCGTCTGCCGCGCACCAACTCGCGCCGACCGTTCCGTTCTGGGCGTTCAAGCTTCTCGCCGGCCTCAGCACCACGCTGCTCGCGTTGCGGCCACTCGGCATGGTGCGGGTGCTGCGCAAATACGTCACCGTTGCCGTGGCGATCGTGATGGTTTACCTGTTCGTCCAGCTACTGCGCCAACCGGTGCCGTCAGTGCCGAACTCGTCGTGGCACGCGTTTTGGCCAGCTGTTGACTCGACGCTGGCGGTCGCGATCTCTTGGGTGCCCGTTGCGGCCGACTTCACCAGGCATTCGAAGTCGGCGAAGTCGGCGTTCGGCGCGACATTCGTCGGCTACACGTTGACCCAGACCGCCTGTTACGCGCTCGGGCTCATCGCGATTCTCACCGTCGCCCGCGACGGCAGCACCTCGCACATTTGGGGTGCTTTCATCGCGGTCACTCTCGGGAAGGTGGCGTTCGCCGTCCTGGCTATTCGCGAGATCGACCAGTCGTTCTGCAACGTCTACTCGACTGCGGTGAGCACCCAAAATCTCCGGCCGCATTGGGATCGGCGGCTGCTCGCCCTCGTGATCGGGACGCTCGCTACGACGCTCGCGCTCGCTATCGACATCAACAACTATTCGAGCTTCCTGTCGATCATTGGCTCGGTCTTCGTACCGCTGTTCGCAGTTCTCGTCGTCGACTACTTCGCGTTCGGTGGCGCATCTCGGTGGAACCTGGCGAGCAATTCACCGGGCCGGCCCGAAATGCTGTTGCCGTGGGTCGTCGGTTTCGTGGTCTACCAGTTGATATACCCGGGTGGCGTTTCGTGGTGGGCGACGATGTGGGCGCACATTGCCAACTGGCTGCATTTCTCCGACCAGACGTGGATGAGCGCCTCGCTCTTGTCGTTCGTTGCCGCAGCCGCACTCACCTTCGCGGTGCGGCTCGCGATTCCCCGTCGTCCGGCTAGAGCTTCGTGACCCGAACGGCGGTGCCGTAAGCGCAGATCTCGGTCCAGACGCCACCCATTTCGGAGGTGTCGAAACGCATTGCGAGAATCGCGTTGGCGCCACGGGCGGTCGCTTCGTCGATGAGCCGTTGCATGACCTGGTTTCGGCTCTCGACCAACGCAGTGGTCATGCCGCGAAGCTCGCCGCCGACGATCGATTTGAGGCCTGCTCCGAACTGGCTGAATGCGTTGCGCGAGCGCACGGTCAGACCGAAAATCTCGCCGAGGACGTCGTCGACGCGGTAACCGGGCAGGTCGTTCGTGGTGACGATAAGCATGAAAGCCCCTACCGAGAAGGTGAGCCCAGAAGGTGAGCCCAGAAGGTTGAGCCAGAAGGTTGAGCCAATGAGCTGAGTGGGTGAGTCGACGCAAAGAGCTTACGGCCACGGCGGGGTTGACCGGGCCCTGCGTGCCAACATGAACGCATGTCTTCAGGGCCGACGGCCGAACGAGTGCTCGAGGCGATGGCCGACGCGGTGCTTGCGGGTGACTTGTTCGGTCGCATCACCTACTGGAACTCCGGTGCCGAGCGGATGTTCGGCTGGGCCGCCGCCGAGGTAGTCGGTCAAGATTTTCCGGCCGTTCCCGACGAGCAGGCGCTCCGAGAACGCCAGGACGCGTTGGACCGGGTGAGGCTCGGCGAAACCGTCTCGCTTTTCACCAAACGCAAGCGCGTCGATGGCACGGTGCTGCACGTCTGGATCGTCTTCAGCCCGATGCGGGCCTGGCTGGACGGGCCGGTCGACGGGTGGCTGGCCGTGATCCGCGACGCGACGCGACAACGGGCGATTCAGCGCGAGCTGAGCAGCCGGGTCGAGTTGGTGAGCCGTCTCGCATCCGTTGTCGCCGGCGTCAACTCTGACCTCGAACTCGGAACGGTGCTGCGCCGCATCAGCGAGTCAGGTCGCGAATTGCTCGGTGCAGACGGCGCCAGTTACGTCGTGATCGAGGGTGACGACCTCGTGGTCACTGCGGTTTCCGGCCTGCCGGCCAAGATCGTGGGCAGTCGAATTCCGGCGTCCGAATCCCTCGTCGGCGAGCTGCTGCGAGCAGACCGCGACTCGACGGCGGCGAGCAACAGCGACTATCCCAACGCGTCGCCGCTCATCGCCGAACACACCCGGCACCTCCCCCGGCTGGCGGCGGCGCTGACCAGGCTCGACGGCGAGCCGTCGGGCGCCCTGTATGTGTTCTTCACCGCCGAGCGTCGCGCGCTCGGCTCGGCAGAACTCGGCGTCCTCGAACTGCTCGCAGACGCGGCCGGCACGGCGATCAGCAACGCGCGGGCCTACGAACGGGTTCGTGAGCTGCGCGAGCACGAACGAGCCGTCATCGATGCCACCGCCGACGGCATGGCGGTGCTCGACGACGCCGCATTGGTGCGGCACTGGAATCCGGCAGCCGTCGAGCTGACCGGGCTCAGCGAAAGCGACGCCATCGGCAACCCGCTCTCGTTTCCGGTCGCTGACCCCGGTGTCGTGTTCGAGCATCAGCTCGCCACGGGTCGCTGGCTCGAGATCATTTGCTCGCAAATCAGTCACAGCGCCGAGACAGTCGTCGACTTTCGTGACATCACCCGCGCCAAGGCGATCGAGGCGAGCAAGGACTTGTTTCTCGCCGTCACCAGTCACGAGTTGCGCACCCCGATCACGGTCGTGCAGGGCTACGCATCGACCCTGCTCACCCATTGGCCCGAACTCACCGACGACGAGCGCCGCGAATCTGTCGACCGCATCGCCGAACGAACCAGAGCGCTCGCAGCCTTGGTCGAGCAACTGCTGCTCGGGTCGCGGGCCGGCTCGGCGGCGCCGCAGGTCAGCGTCGTATTCGATCTCGCTGGCGTCCTGCGCACGGCAGTCGCGGGGTTCAGCACGGTCAGCGATTCGCACACGTTCGTGCTCGGCATCGAGCCCGATCTTCCCGACGCGGTCGGCGATCCGAGCTCGGTCGAGATCGTCCTCGGTCAGTTGCTCGAAAATGCCGTCAAATATTCACCTGACGGCGGGGAGGTGACCGTCACGGCGAGTCCGCGTGACCGAGTGGTCGTCGTCCAGGTAGCCGATCGAGGCTTGGGAATTCCCGAAGGCGAACACGCGAATGTGTTCGATCGCTTCTACCAGGTCGGCGGCGAGCGGCGCCGGTTCGGCGGCGTCGGCCTCGGCCTTTACATCGTCCGAAAGCTGATCGAGGCACAAGGAGGCTCGGTGCGTGCGGGGTCGCGAGACGGCGGCGGAACCTGCTTCGAGCTGACCATCCCCACAGCCCCGGCGGCCCCCGCGGCACCCGCGGCCCCGGCGACCCTGGGGCTCTGAGCGCAGTGCGCCACTAGTGCGGGTAACTCACCGAATGCTCGATGTTTCCGATCCGCGAATCTGGAGATGAGTGCATCGCAGTCGTGTCCTTCGGGGACTATGGGTTGTCGAGTCACGCAGTTCGTCGGTCAGCCGTGACGCGTCGCCCGAACGACGCGGGTTCGGAGGTATGTCAGTGGGAGTCGTACGGGTAGCGGCCCGACCGAGCAGTGTGGCGGCCGTCCGCTCGACACTTCGCGGGGATCTCGCGATGCTCCCCGAACCGGTACGAGAGGACGTCGCGCTCGTCGCGAGCGAATTGCTCGGCAACGCGATGCGGCACGGTAGCTCGCTCGCGGACGGCCAGCTTGCGATTTCCTGGGAGGTCGACGCTGCAGGCGTCGAGATTGCCGTCACCGACGGTGGCGGGCCGACCGAACCGACCGTCGAAGAGCCCGCCCCTACCGAGATCGGTGGTCGCGGGCTCTCGATCGTCGCCACTTTGTCCGCCCAGTGGGGCGTCGAGAGGCATGGCACCGAGACAACGGTCTGGGCACTGATCCCGATGCTGTCGCCTCGGCTGGCTCCGGCGTAGGAAAGTTCCTGCACCGTAAGCTCCATGCATGCCGCAACAGATGTCCGAGCAGATTCCTGTCGTGGGTGGCCGCGAGCCTTGCCCCTGTGGTTCCGGCCGTCGATACAAGGCGTGCCACGGCCGCGACGCGTCCGCCCGGGCGCACCGCATCGTCACCCGACCGTTCGCCGGACTCGCCAGCGAATGCGATTGGGTGGCGTTGCGCGAGATCGTGCCTGCGGCCACTGCGCGGCTTTCGCTTCGCGACCGGGCCTCGTCGGCACCAGCCGTTCTGGCCGCCACCGTGTTGCCGCTCGCTTGGCCCGCGATGGTTCGCACCGACGGTTCGATCTACCTGGGTTTGCAGTCGGTCACGTACTCCTCCGACGCGAGCCGCGATCTCGCCACCGCGCTCTCGCAGGCTCTCGGTGCGGGCCCCGGCTCCGCGATCACCGAGATCGAGCCGTCGCCCGATGCGCCGCGGCTGCAGGACCTCCTCGACGCCGTCCCGCTCGACGTCACCGTGCACGAAGGCTTCGAGTTCTGGGGCCACGACATGCCCGACCCCGACGGCGAACTCGCCGCCTCGCTCGAACGGGCGTCAGAAGCTGTCGTGCCCACAGTGCGGCTCAGCTCGGTCGAGGCTGCGTACTGGTGCCGCATCGGTAGCCGTACGCACCTGCGTTGGGTCATGCCGGACGACGAAGAGCCACTGCTCGACGCGCTTGCGCGGCTGCACGCGGCCCGGGAGTTAGGGCTCGGCGATGGCAGCAAATACATCGGGGCCTTCCGGGCTCACGGACTCGTCGTGCCGGTTTGGGATCTGCCTCCCGATGCCGGGCCCGCCGCTGCAGATGTCGAAGAACCCGCGGCTGCGTTCCGTAAGCGGCTCAACGAAGCGCTCGCCATTGATTCGCCACTGACCAGTGCCGAACGGCGGTCGCGCGCCGGGTTGCTGTCTCGCCAGGTCACCCTTCGCTGAATTTCAACCAAACCCTTGGGTGAGCCGCGAACTCGTTGTAGTCTCTCTTCGCTCGGGTGCCGCTGCATCCCCCGTCGGCGGCACCCGAGCTTCCATCTTTGCCCGTGATCGCACCGGGCTGTCGCCGTCTCAGGCTGTCTCGCCCTCTGCAATACGCACCAAGTAGCGTCGGCTTATGGGATTGCTTCAAGGCAAGGTTGCCGTGGTTACCGGCGCCGGGCGTGGCATCGGTCGAGGCGAGGCTCTCGAACTTGCACGCCAAGGCGCGAAAGTCGTCGTCAACGACGTTGATGCCGAGGCCGCGGCAGACGTCGTCGCGCAGATTGTCGCCGAGACAGCCGAAACGAGCACGGCTTGCCCGCACATCGGTGACTGTAGCGACGTCGGTTCTGCGCAGGGTCTCGTCGATGTCGCGTTGAACACCTACGGCCGGCTCGACGCGGTCGTGAACAATGCGGGCATCGTGCGCGACCGCACGCTGGCGAAGATGACGCCCGACGAGTGGGACGCGGTGATTCGCGTGCACCTGCGCGGCCACTACGCGCTGACGCACGCCGCGTGCGCGTACTGGAAGGACCAAGCTCGCGGAGAGAGCGGGGCACCGGTCGGTCACATCGTCTGCACCGCTAGCACATCGGGACTCCTCGGCAACTTCGGCCAGGCCAACTACGGCGCCGCGAAAGCTGGCATCGCCGCGTTCTCAACCATCGTGGCGCAGGAAATGGGTCGCTACGGAGTCAATTGCAACGCGATCGCGCCGGCCGCTCGCACCCGCATGACCGAGGGCGCGTACGGCGATATCGCAGGCGCCGACGACGCCGCGGCGAGCGAATTCGATTTTTGGCACCCAGACAATGTGGCACCGATGGTCGCCTACTTGTGCAGCGATGCGGCGGCGCACATCAGTGGCAAGGTCTTCGGAGTTCAGGGCGACGTCGTAGAGCTTTACCAGCCGTTCACCTCGGTTGCGGTCGTCGAAAACGGCAACACCAGATGGGACGCCGAAAAGCTCGCGGTCCGGGTCGATCAACTTTTCGAGGCTTCGGGTATCACCGCCGGGCCAGAGAACATGATGGCCAAGCTGCGCTATTCGATGACCGATCGCAACCACCTGTGAGGCGAGGAGACGACGACGTGGACGGCCTTGATCCGATCGAGGCCGTCGCTCCGCAATTGCCGTCATTGGCGCCCGGCGGTGCTGCGGCGACCGTTCGCGACGCGGTCACTGTCGAGCCCACGGTCGTGGGCCGTCCCAGCGAACCCAGCGAACCCAGCCAACTCAGCCAGCCGGGCCACCATGGCTGGCGGCAACACCGGTGGCACGGGCCGGGCATGGTCCGGCGCGCTTTTCATGGCGGACGACGAGCACCGGTTGCCTCCGCGCTCGCGCTCGTCGTCCTCGCTGCTGCTTTGTGGCCGATGCTGTCTGCGCGGTTGTTCGAGCATCCGGCATTTCGCATGTCGGACCTCGAGGTCTACCGATCGGCGGGTGAATCGCTGATCTACGGACGGCCGCTGTATGACTACCTCACTCCGGTGCCGCAGCTGTTGCCGTTCACCTATCCGCCGTTCTCGGCAATCGTCGCGCTACCCCTGGCGCTGATGGGCTCGCTGCTCACGAACTGGGTCTGGACCCTTGGTTCGTTGGCCGTTCTCGGGTGGATCACCCTGGTCAGCTTCAGACCGTTCGTGCGCCGATTTCCCAGTAAATACCGGCCATTCCTCGTCGTCGGTGCATTGACCGCCATGGCGTGGACCCTGCCGGCGCGCGATTGTTTCCACTTCGGTCAGGTCGGTATCTTCCTTGTGGCGCTCTGCCTGCTCGACTGCGTGCTGCCGAAAACCCGTTGGCCACGAGGCATCCTGATCGGTTTCGCAGCGGCGATCAAGCTGGTGCCGGGCGTCTTCATTCCGTACTTATGGTTGACCGGACGGCGCCGAGCTGCCGTGGTCGCCACCGCCTGGTTCGTGGGCTTCAGTGCCGCAACGGCGATCGCAATGCCCAGCGCTAGCAAGAAATATTGGACGGGCACTCTGTTCGAGAGCGGCCGGCTCGGCAACAACGCGGGCACGTCGAACCAGGCCTTGCGTGGCATGTTCTTGCGGTGGCTACCCGGTCATCTCGGCAGCGTGCTGTGGGTCGTCTCGGTGGTGGTCGTCACGATTTTCGCTTATCGCTGGGCACGTTCGGCGTCCAACTCAGGTTTCGAAGTGCGCGGGGTGGCGATCGTGGGGCTGCTCTCGGTGCTCATCTCGCCGGTGTCATGGATTCATCACTTGGCCGGGTGGGTTCCATTACTGATCGGCGTGCTGCTCGGTGATGGGCGTGACTGGCGCCGTGTCGGGTGTGCGGTATTGGCGACGGCTTTCTTCATTCTCCAAATTCCTTGGTATGGCAGCACAATCGTTGCGAAAACTGCGGATTGGCACGTGCCTGGACGGATATTAGAGAGTGGCTTCGGGCTCGCTGCGCTGTTTGCCGTATGGCTGCTCGGCCGAATGGAGTCGCGCAGCAAGGGCCAGACGTCCGCTACCCGAAAGGGCAACGCCGTGTCACGCTGATCATGAGACCAAAGTTGGGGGGTTTCGTGTCAGACCTCGGCGTTGTCGCCATTCCTGAAAGCAGGAAGGACGGCATGTCCTACTTGCTGATTCCGCTCGTCCAGCGCCCGTCGCCGGAACTTGCGCCGCTGCGTGAGACGTTGCGCGCTTGGGTGACCGTCGTTGCGACCTCGCACGATGCGTGCCTCGTGCTCGACCGTGAAGGTCGCGTTGCCGGCCTGTCGGCGAGCGCTGCTGCGCTCGTGAATGAAGAGCCGGCCAACGTTGTCGGACGGCGTCTCGTCGGCGACGTGTTCGTCATCATCGACTTTTCGAGTGCCGCCGAGCCGGTGGGCGATCACGCGATCGTGCCACCCACCCAGGCTCTGCACTCCGACGTATTGAGCCGCGGTCTGGTGCGCTTGCGTCGAAGCGATGGCGTCACCGTCACGATTGACGCCATCTCGACGCCGCTGCACTCCGACGACGGTTCGTTGATCGGCTCACTGACGTTCTTCTCGGCGCTCGCTTCGCACTAGGGTCACCATCGGCCTGACCGCCCGCCGCCGGTGAGGTTAGGCTTGCCGCCGTGTCGCTGACCAAATCCGCCGCCGATCTGCTCGCCGTCATCGGGACGGCGGCCGGAGCGATCGGTATCGTGCTCGCCGTCCTTGCCCACCTGCGATTGCGCCGGCTGCGCCGCGACTATGCGGTGCTGCAATCCGGCGACGGTGTCGAGTCGTTCGTTTCGGCGGCGGCCCGCCAGGTCGAGGCCGTCGCGCGGCTGCGGGCCGAGCTCTCGATGGTCGAGCGACGAGTCAGCGATCTGCGTTTGGACGTCACCGATGCGCTGCGGCATGTCGCGGTCGTGCGGTACGACGCATTCCGCGACATGGGTGGTCGCATGTCGTTCTCCGCCGCACTGCTCGACGACGCCGGCGATGGCGTGGTTTTCTCGGCGATTCACGGCCGCACCGAGACGCGTAGCTATGCGAAAGGCGTGAAGGCCGGCAACAGCGATCAGCCGTTGTCGCCCGAAGAGCGGCAGGCGATCACGTTCGCGCTCCGAGCGGAGGGTGCACCGGCTCCGGTGATGGCGCCCGGCCGGGGCTCGGGTGGCTCGGGTGGCTCGGGTGGCTCGGGTGGCTCGGGTGGCTCGGGTGGCTCGGGTGGCTCGGCAGTGACGAGGGTCCAGGCTCCGGCCGCGGCAGCGGTCGCGTCGTCCGACATCGAGAACTGACGGCGCGATGTCGTCGCTGCGTTACGCCTACCT
>JBOGEK010000259.1:0-33895 GCA_050743645.1 Acidothermaceae bacterium | reverse complement strand
GATCGGGGGAGTCGTCGCGGTCAACTCGGGTGGCGGCGCCAACTCGACGACGAACACCGCTCTCGCGCAAGCCGCCGCGGCAACGTCGACGGCGCCCTCGCCCTCGCCTTCGCCGTCCGCCCGGCCGAACAAGGACGGCCGACGCGGGCCTGGCGGCCCTGGCCTCGGCGGCCTCGGCGGCCTCGGCGGTCCGAAAGGCCTTGGCGGCCCAGGTGGCCCTGGTGGTTTGCGTCTGTTCGGCCCGGGCGGAAAGGTGTTGCACGGCGAATCGACCGTGGCTACGGCCAACGGCGGCACCGAGATCGTCGACACCCAAAGCGGCACCATCAGTGCCGTCGACGCCGCGGCGAAGACCGTTACGGTCACCAGTACCGACAAGGCGGCGTTCAGCTACGTGGTCGACTCCAAAACCCGGCTCGTCGACTTCGCGGCGACCTCACCGCTGAAGGCGACACTGGCCGATCTGAAGGTCGGCGACGAGGTGCAGGTTGTGGCGATCCGCGCCGGCGACATCCGCACGGCGACGAGCATGGTCGACGGGATGCCGTCCCCCAAGGCCAGGCCGACGGGCACGGCAGGGCCGAACGGGCAGCCGTGGGGCTGGCAGGGCAGGCCGGGTCAACCCGCGCCGAGTCCATCGGCCTCGCCGAACGCGTCGACGGCCAGCGCCTGATCGCAGCGGCTCACCATCCGGCCCATCCGCATTCTCCAGCGGGTGGGCCGGTTCATTTCCGCCCGGCCGGCGGGTGCCGCCCCGCGCGCACCGACGCTGTGGCAGGCTCGTCACCTCAAGGACTCCGTTCGGGTGTCAGGAGGCGGCAGTGCCTGTCGCATTGGACCAACAGCTGCGACCGGTTCGGATCGCCGGCCGCGCGCTGCCGCTCGTCGGCACCGCGCGCATCTACGTATGCGGTGTCACGCCCTACGACGTCACCCATCTCGGAACCGCGGCGACCTATGTCTGGGTCGACGTCGTCGGTCGGCTACTGCGCCATCTCGGCACCGACGTCGACCTTTGCCGAAACGTCACCGACGTAGACGACGTACTCCTTGCCGCCGCTCGTCGGGCCGGCGCCCCGTACGACTCGTTCGCGGCGGTGCAGCAGTTCCAGTTCGAACAAGACATGGCTGCGCTGGGGGTTCGTCGTCCGACTCACGAACCGAGGGCCCACAACTTCGTGCGCCAAGTCGTCGCGCTCGCCGCTGGGCTCGTCGACTCCGGTCACGCCTACGTGCGCGACGGTTCGGTCTATTTCAAAGGCGCGTCGGTGCCAGACCGCGCGGGGCTGTCTCGCGAGGAAGCCCTTGCACTGTCGAAAGAATTCCACGACGAGCCGGACGACGTCGCAAAGGCCGACCCGTTCGACGTCGCGATCTGGCGGGCCACCGAAGAAGGTGCTCCGGCGTGGCCGAGTCCTTGGGGTCCAGGACGTCCGGGTTGGCACGCAGAATGCACCGCGATGGCGTTGTCGACCTACGGCTCGTCGATCGACCTGCATGCGGGTGGCAGCGACTTGCGATTTCCGCACCATGCGTATGAAGCCGCGCAGGCCGAGGCGTTCACCGGCGTCACGCCGTTTTCGCGCGCTTGGATGCACGTGGGAATGGTGCGCATCGGCGGGGCCAAGATGGCCAAGTCGGCGCAGAATCTGGTGCTTGTCTCTGACCTGCTTCGCGAGCACGCCGCGGCCGCGATCCGGCTTTTGTTGCTGCGCCGGGTGTGGAGCGAGCCGTGGAGTTACCAGCCCGAGGAGCTGACGGCTGCTGAAATCCAGCTCGACGAACTGTTCGGCGCGTCCGCCCGTGGCGGTGTCGAGCCGGCGAGTACCGCGACGACGAGCAGCGCGACCGACGCCGTGCTGGCCGCACTGCGAGCCGACCTCGACGTGCCGACGGCGCTCACGATCGCGATCGAAGAAGGCGGCCCGGCCGCGCGCACCCTGATCGAAATCCTCGGCCTGCGGTAATCGCCCAGGTTCGATGGCGCTACGCGCGGTCTACCGAGCGGAACGTCGCCCGACCTCGGCGATGAAACGGGTGAACCAGTCGAGGGTCTTTGCCCAGGCATCCTTGGCCGACGCTTCGTGGTAAGCGGTTGGCCGTGCGTCGCAGTGAAAGCCGTGACCCGCGTCGGAGTAACGCACGATCGACGTCGGCACCGTGGCCTTCGCCGCTTCGTCGCGCAGCAACTCGACCTGCCCGAACGGAATGCTTTGGTCTTTGTCGCCGAAGAGCCCGAGCCATGGCGCTTTCAGATCGGGTGCCAGTTCGGCGAGGGGCGAATATCCGAACCGGCCCTCGACAACGCCGCCGCCGTAGAAGGTCACGGCCGCGCCGAATGCGTGGTCGCATGCCGCCGGCACTACCACCGACCCGCCCATGCAGAAGCCGACGATCCCGGTGTTCGCCAGCGGAAATCCTTGTGCGGCAAGGCGTTCCAGCGTCGTCTCGATGTCGATGCGGATGCCCTTTTCGCTGAGCTCGGCCAATTGCGCCTTCGCCGCCGGCATATCGTCGTAAGACACCTCGTTGACGCCGGCCCGATGAAACAGCTGCGGTGCAACGGCGTAATACCCTTGCGCCGCGAGGCGTTTAGCGACGTCCTCGATGTGGTTGTTCACGCCAAATGCTTCTTGGACGACGACCACTGCGGCGCGTGCTTTCGCCGGCCAGGTTTCGTAAAGGGGCAGCGGACCGTCAGCGCCGTCGAGTTGGACGGTATGGGCGTTCTCCATGCTCGGCACGCTACTCGGACGCGACGTCGAGCCGTTCGAGCGGCCGCGGGGCTACCGGCCGAAGGTGTGGATCAGCGATGCGGAAACTGCGCACCTTCCCGATGCCGCTGTGACGCGTCTCGAAGCGCACGGTGACCCAGCCCGATCCGGAGCCCTGAACCCAGCCTGGGCCGTATTCGTCGTGCGCAACGTCGTGTCCGGGCCGGTAAGACGGAGCAACGGGGTCAGCGGGGTCGGCGAGCCCGGGAGTGTCGCCGTCAGGCGTGTCGGCGGCAGCAGTCTCCGCCGCGTCGGCATCACCCGGGTCGTCATCACCCGGGTCGGGAGCAACCGAGTCGGCGCCGGCAGTGTTCGCTGTGTCGGCGGCGGCGAACAGATCGTCCTGGGTCCAGTCGGCCAGGCCGCTTACGCCGACTCCGAGTAACCGAACGCCGCCGCTGATGTCGACGTCCGACAAAAGCTGGCGGGCGAGCCTGAGCACCGCGCGCACGTCGTCGGTTGGTGCAGGCAGCGTCGCCGACCGGGTCAGCGTCGTGAAGTCGTGCAGCCGGACCTTCAGCGAGATGGTGCGCCCCGACAAACGGGCCGCGCGCAGCCGGTCGACGACCCGCCGCGACATCGCGTCGACCGTCACCATCAGGCGTCCGGCGTCGGCGATGTCTTGTTCGAAGGTGTCTTCGACACTCACCGATTTCGACTCGCGTTCGGCGATCACTGCACGGTCGTCGAGTCCGTGGGCGAGTAGCCACAACCCGCGGCCGTGACTCTTGCCGAGCGCTCCGGAGATGTCGTTTTCGGGCAGGTCTGCCAGGTCGGCGATTGTCGTCACGCCGAGCGAGCGAAGCCGACCCGCGGTCGCTGGCCCAACTCCCGGCAGCCGGGTCACGGCGAGCGAGCGCAGGACGTCCGACTCCTGGCCGGCCGGTATGACCAGCAACCCGTCGGGCTTGTCGAGATCGGAGGCGATCTTGGCGACCAGCTTCGAGTTGCCGGCGCCGACCGATACGGTCAGCCCGGTTTGCGCGTGCACCTTTTTCTTCAGCGCGCTGGCGAGGCCGCGCACTGCGTCGTCCGACAAATCGTCGTGGTCGCCGGCCTCGAGATCGACGTAGGCTTCGTCGAGCGACAGCGGCTCAACCAGCGGCGACAACTCGCGCAGCAGACCCATGACGATCGTGCTGAACGCCCGGTATGCCTCGAACCGCGGGATCAGGAACGCGGCCTTCGGGCAGCGCGCCCGCGCCTCGACGGTTGACATTGCCGAATGGACGCCGAACTCGCGCGCCTCGTAGCTCGCGGTCGCGACCACGCCGCGACCGCCGATGCCGCCGACGACGACCGGCTTGCCGCGCAACGACGGCTTGTCGATCTGCTCGACCGATGCGTAGAACGCGTCGAGGTCGGCGTGCAGGATCGTCGGCCCGATTCGCTGGCGTGGCACCTGCCCATCATGTCGGGCAGCCCAGCTCACGGGCGGGCGGGCCGAGCGGGTCGAGCGGCCGAGCGAGCCGACTGGGCGCAAATGGTCGCGACACGCCGAACGAGTGGCGTGCAGAGCTGACCGATGATCATGGCGACGGCTCGCGGGGTTCATTCCTTGCCGCTTACCGTGACGGTGCATACGCTGGAAGGCAGGCATTGCGTCAACCGAACATTCGGTCGGTTGTCAGCACGCCGCGAAGGGACGAACTCAATGTCGGACGACGCAAAGCAGCACGGGCCGGTGCCTGCGCAGGCCGCCTTCGCCGCACCGCCGTCCGCCTTCGACGCCATGATCGCCGCCGACGAGCGGATCGAGCCACGCGACGAGATGCCCGACGCTTACCGCAAGACGCTGATCCGCCAGATCGCCCAGCATGCGCACTCAGAGATCATCGGCTTGCAGCCCGCAGGCATCTGGATCACCCGCGCGCCTTCGCTGAAGCGCAAGGCCATCTTGTTGGCGTAGGTTCAAGAAGAGGCCGGGCACGGGCTCTACCTTTACGGTGCCGCCGAAACCCTCGGGATCGATCGGGCCGAGTTGCTCGATCTGCTGCACACCCGCAAGCAGAAGTACTCGAGCATCTTCAACTACCCGACGATCAGCTGGGCCGACATGGGGGCGATCGGCTGGTTGGTCGACGGCGCAGCGATCACGAACCAGGTGCCACTGTGCCGCTGCTCGTACGGTCCCTACGCGCGGGCGATGATCCGCATCTGCAAGGAAGAGTCCTTTCACCAACGGCAGGGTTTCGACATCTTGCTGACGTTGTCGAACGGCACGGCCGAGCAGCACGAGATGGCGCAGGAGTCGGTGAACCGCTGGTGGTGGCCGTCGTTGATGATGTTCGGCCCACCCGATGCTGAGTCACCGAACTCGGCGCAGTCGACGGCGTGGGGCATCAAGCGGTTCTCCAATGACGAGTTACGCCAGAAGTTCATCGACATGACCGTGCCGCAGGCCGTCGTCCTCGGATTGACACTGCCCGATCCCGAGCTTCGCTTCAATGACGAGACCGGGCATTACGATTTCGGTCCAATCGACTGGAGCGAGTTCGAGCGGGTCGTCAAGGGATACGGTCCGTGCAACGAGCAGCGGTTGGCGCACCGGGTGAGCGCGCATGAAGACGGCGCGTGGGTGCGCGAGGCGGCCAACGCTTACGCCCAGAAGCATGTCGCGTCGAAGATCACGGCGGAGGAGGTGGCATGAACGACCGCGCGCAACTGTGGGAGGTATTCGTACGCGGACGCCGAGGGCTCTCGCACGTGCACGTCGGCAGCTTGCACGCCGCCGATGCCGAACTGGCGTTGCGCAACGCGCGCGACGTCTACAGCAGGCGTGGCGAGGGCGCGAGCATCTGGGTCGTGCCCTCGGTGCAGATTTCTGCCTCGACTCCTGACGAAAAGGACCCGTTCTTCGACCCGAACGCCGATAAGGTCTACCGGCACCCGACCTTCTACAACTTGCCGGAGGAGGTGCGACAGGTGTGAATGCGGGTAGCAAGCCGACTATGGCGCCCGACGCCCGTAATGCTCCGAGGTTGTTCACCTACGCCCTTCGGCTGGGTGACGACGCCCTGATCTTGGCGCAGCGGCTGTCGGAGTGGGCCTCGCGGGCGCCCGAGATCGAAGAAGACATTGCCCTTACGAACATGGCACTCGACCTGTTGGGCCAGGCCCGTGAGTTGCTCGACTACGCGGGTGCGGTCGAAGGCGCCGGCCGCGACGAAGACGATCTTGCCTACTTGCGCACCGAGCGCGAATTCTGCAACGTGCATCTCGTCGAGCAAGAAAACGGTGACTTCGCGCACACCGTCGCCCGACAGTTGTTCTTCAGCACCTATCAGCTCGCGCTGTACGAAGAGTTGATCAGTTCGACTGACGAACTGCTGGCCGGTGTTGCTGCCAAGGGCGTCAAAGAAGCTGCATACCACCGCGATCACGCGGCGCAATGGGTGATGCGGCTCGGCGACGGCACCGACGAGAGTCATCGCCGCATGCAGGCCGCGGTCGATCGGCTTTGGCCCTATACCGCCGAGCTGTTCGATGCAGACGACGTCGAGAAAACCCTTGCGATGCAAGGAGTTGCGGTCGATCCATCGACGTTGAGTTCGCGTTGGGACGACGCGGTCGCCGACGTGTTGCATTCAGCGACGCTTACGGTGCCGACCGCGGTCTGGACCTCCCACGGCGGACGACGAGGCGTGCACACCGAGACGTTCGGCTATTTGCTGGCCGAGATGCAATACCTGCACCGGTCGCATCCAGGCGCCTCGTGGTGACCGCCGCAGTAAATACCGGTGTGGCGCCCATCGACATCGCGGACGTGCGCTCGATCTGCAGCGCAGTGCCCGATCCCGAGTTGCCCGTGGTTACGATCGGCGATCTCGGCATCGTGCGCGACGTGCGTGTTTCGTCGTCCGGAGCTATCGAAGTTGTCGTGACGCCGACCTATTCGGGGTGTCCGGCGACCGAGGTGATTCGCGACGATATCCGCGCGGCCCTGCACGATCGCGGATTCGGCGACGTGACGGTTCGCACCGTCCTCGCGCCCGCCTGGACCACAGACTGGATTTCGCAAGCCGGACGACGAAAGCTTGCCGAGGCTGGCATCGTTCCGCCTTCGGGCCGTGCGTCGGAGGCTCCCGGCGGGTTGATCGACCTCGCACTTGGCGTGCGTTGTCCGCGCTGCGGATCGATCGACACCAAACTGGTCAGCCGGTTCGGCTCGACCGCCTGCCAGGCGATGTATCGCTGCGTGAGTTGTCTTGAGCCGTTCGACCGTGTCAAGCCGCATTAGTCGGCGCGGGCGATCGAATGGCGCAACGACCGCAGTTTCATTCACTTGCCGTCCGCGAAATCGAACGGCTTACCGACGATTCGGTGGCCCTGACGTTCGCTGTCCCCGACGACTTGGGCGACGACTACCGCTTTTCGCCTGGCCAGCACGTGACCGTGCGGTGTCTTGCTGCAGGTGACGACGGTCGGCGCACCTACTAGCTGTGCTCGCCGCCCGGGCGCTTGCGAATCGGCGTGAAGCAGGTGCCCGGCGGTGTTTTCTCCGCGCATGCGCTGCAGGGGTTGCGTGTCGGCGACGAAGTCGAGGTGATGACGCCCACCGGCCATTTCACGACGGAGATCGATCCCACGACGCGGCGGCATCGGGTCGCCATCGTCGCAGGCAGCGGAGTCACGCCTGTGCTATCGATTATTACCGCAACGTTGGAGGGCGAGCCCGACAGTTGCTTCACGTTGATCTACGGCAATCGCACTGCAGGCTCGGTGATGTTTCTCGAAGAGATCGCCGACCTGAAGGACCGTTTTCCCGGCCGCATAGCGGTTTTCCACGTACTTTCGCGCGAGCCACGCGAGTCTCCGTTGCTCTCGGGCCGGCTCGATCGGGTCAAGCTAGAGGAATTGCTTGGCGTGGCAGTCGGTTCTCGAGCGGTCGACGAATGGTTCTTGTGCGGCCCGATGCCGATGGTCGAGGTGGCCCGATCGGTGTTGAAGGCGCGCGGTGTCGCGCCTTCAACCGTTCGATTCGAGCTTTTCCACGTTGCGACGGCAAGTCCGGTAAGTGACGACGGCGGCCGGGTTTCGCCGTCCGGCGAGAGCAATGCATCGTCGGTGACGATCGTGCTGGCCGGGCGAACGACGTCATTGCAGGTCGAGCCCAATCGCGACGTGTTGCATGCCGCGATGGTCGTGCGGCCCGACGTGCCGTACGGCTGTACGAATGGCATGTGCGGAACATGCCGGGCGAAGGTCATCGAAGGTGACGTCGAGATGGATCACTGCTATGCCCTCGACGACGCAGAACTCGCAGCCGGTTTCGTGCTGACCTGTCAGGCGCAACCGCGTAGCGAGAAAGTCGTGCTCGACTACGACGCCTGAAATTGCCTCCGACCTGCGTGCAGCGTTTGCGATGAAGCTGGCGTTCTCATCGTTGTAAGCAGGACGTCGGGAGGGCGGATGGTGGCTGGCGTGGTGGTGGGCTTCGAGGAATTCGTGGCGGCGCGTGGCCACGCCCTTGTGCGCACGGCGTATCTGCTCACTGGCGACCATGGCCTGGCGGAAGACCTGGTGCAAGCCACGCTGGCAAAGGCGTTTGTACGGTGGTCGCGGATCGTGGCAATGGAGACACCCGAGGCCTACGTGCGCCGCATGATCGTCAACCAGCACGTGTCGTGGTGGCGCCGACGACGTGGGCGGGAGGAGCCGAGAGCGGTGCTCCCGGAGGTTGCACTCGTCGACATGGCGGAGCTGCATGCCAGCAGATCCCTCGTGCGGGCAGCTGTTCGATCGTTGCCGGCCCGCCAGCGGGCCGCCGTCGTACTGCGGTATTTCGAAGGATTGCCCGATCAGGAGATTGCCGCAGCACTCGGTTGTTCTACGACCACGGTTCGCAGCCAAATCTCAAGGGCGCTCGCCTCGATTCGTTCGAGCGGCGCTCTGCACGATCTCATCGACAACGGGAGCCATTGATGTCTGACCTCGAGCAACTCATTCGTGGAGCACTGGCGGAAGATGCCGAGTCGCAGCCAGTGCCGACGAATCTGGTGAGCATCGCGACGCGACGCGGCCGGCAACTGCGGCGCCTTCGTCGGGCGAGTGTCGGCGCTCTTGCTTCCGCCGCTGCGGTATCGGCGGTCGTGTTTGCGATTAACGCTGTCGTTCCGTCGGGCCGCAGCGTCCCGACTGTCGGAAGCGCCAGTGGCAGCAGCGCACCTTCGTCCGAGCAACCGACGCTATTGCCAACTGAGATCGAGGAAACGCCGGCGAACTGGAAGGAGCAATGGCCGACCGGAAGGGTGTTCGATGCCGCGGCGTCGCCAACTTTTTTGGCGAAAGTTGCACCCGGAGAACAGCTCACGGTGTACGCGAGCGGGCACGCGCCGGACGGCAGTACCTTCGTCATGTACACGACGCCGGGCGACCCGACCCACCCTCGATGGGAACAGGGTGTCGACTCGACGACAGTTGCCTTCGGTGACGATGGCGAGTTCTCCTGCAACGGCCAGTGCAATGTGTTCGAGTTCCCGACTGTCCAAACACATGAAGACGAAAACATGTCTGCCACTCAATGGCTCGTCCTCTCGACCATGCCTGGCGTGTTGGCTGTTAGCTATTCGCCGGACGGCAACTCGTGGCAGCCGATGGACTTTCGTGACGGCATAGCGCTGTTGCCGTTGCCGGGCATCGCGCCATGGAACGCGGAGCTACATCTGACGTTGTCAAACGGGCAAACGGTTGAGAGCATGCTTTCCCCTGGGCGCAAACCGGCGCCAGCCGGGTCGCCGGGTCCGGCGGATCTCCCCAGCCCCTAATGCTGTTATCCACACGCCAGGATTGCGTCGTCCACAATTCCCTTGTCGGTAAAGGTTTTGTCGGAGGTGGCGGCTAGGGTTAGGCCATCGAGTTGATGAGATAGGTCGGCTATCGCAACGGTGTTCGCCACCGGCGAGATTTCCTACCAGCACGTGAAAGTCATCACCGATGCATTGCAACCGCTGCAGTCGCTATCGCTACGCCGGCATGAGGCGCATCATGCACCAGACCGACTTTCCGTGGTCGAGCGGCCGAGTGCCCCACGCCTCCGTCAACACCTCCACGAGTTGCAGTCCGCGGCCACCTTCGTCGTCGTCATCGGCGGTTCTGGGTTCGGGGAACGAGGGTCCCTGGTCGTCGACTTCGAGGCAGAGATGTTCGGGACCAAGCCGCAGTCGAACCGTGAGCGGACCGCTGCCGTGCTGCAAGCCATTCGTCACGAGCTCGCTGGCGACCAGTCGCGCCGTCTCGATCACGTCGGGGTCCACTCGCCAGCCGGCCAAGCACGCCTCTACGAAATGCCGCGTGTTGGGCACTGCCGTCATGTGCGTGCCGACTTCGAGCGATGCGCGGGCGCCGGTGCGCGGCGGCGTGCGAACGAGCAGCAACGTCACGTCGTCCTTGTATTGCTGGCCTTCCGGCAACATCGATGCGAGCACCGCGTCGGCGACGTCATCGAGATTGTCGGTCATTTTGAGCGCGGCGGTGAGTGCGCGACGCAACTGCAGGATGCCGCGTTCGAGGTCGCGTTCGGGTGATTCAACGAGGCCGTCGCTGTACAACGCGACGACGGTCGCGGGTGGAAGGCTGGCGGTGGATTGTCCGAACGGAATGCCTCCCACGCCGAGCGGAACCGCTTGCCACACAGCCAACTCATGCGTCTCGTCACCAGGAACCTTGACCAGCGGAGGCAGATGCCCGGCTGATCCGGTGCACAGGGTCGACGTGAACGGGTCGTACACCGCGTACGAACACGTGACGAGCTGCTCGTCGAGTTCGCCAACGATGCCGTCGAGCAGTGAAAGCAACCGCCGCGGCGGCAGGTCGACGTGCGCGAGCGTTCTCGCCGCGGCGCGCACCTGGCCCATCACGCTCGCCGCCGGCAAACCGCGGCCCATGACGTCACCGATCACCAGGCCGACACGTCCGGCGCCGAGCGGGATCAAGTCGTACCAGTCGCCGCTCACCGCCAGTCCACCTTCTGCGGGGACGTAACGCGCCGCAGCCCCGAGTTCGGGCGTCGGTGTGAGGCGCTCGCCCAACAAGCTTCGCTGCAAGGTCAGCGCGATGGTGTGTTCGCGGGTATAGCGACGGGCGTTGTCGATCGCGACGCCTGCGCGCGCGGCGAGCTCCCCGGCGATCGCGACGTCGTCATCGGTGAAATGCCGTCCGCTCGTCGATTGCTTCAGCAGCAGCACGCCGATCACGCCATCGCGGGCCCACAGCGGGACGGCGACTTGCGACTGCACACCGACCGCCGCGAGCGACTCCGCGACTGAGAGATCTTTCGAGCCCGCAACCAGATCGGACGGGTTGACCGTCGCGACCAGCACCGGACGGCCCGAGTGGATCGTGCGCATCGCCGCGTTCTCGCTGGTGTACGGCACCAGATTTCCGGGCTTCGTATACGGAACCGGCGGCTCGGGCGCCTCGGCGCGGTGGGCCATCGCGCTACGTCGAAGATCGCCGGTGACCCGGCCTGAGGCGTCGATGTCGATCAAGTCGATGATTGCGTGGTCGGCCAAGGTCGGCACGAGTAGCGAAACCAACGCCTGCGTCGTCTCCTCGACGTCGAGGCTCGCGCCAAGGCTCTCGCTCGCCCGTGCCAGCAATGCGAGCCGCCGGCTTGGGCCGCCTCCGTTGTCGCCGACCTCGCCGTCCGCTACGTCCGATGAGGGGACGCCGACGAGCGGGTCGAGTTCACCGGACATGGCGAAATCGTGCCATATTCGACATCCGGCGAAGTGTTTTCGGCAGGATTAGTTATCGGTTCGGCCCGCTTGCAGGCCGACACGGCGATTGAGCGGCTACTGCCGAAACGGGGCATTACCCGGCATGATGAGGTCTATGAAGATCGCGGGGTCCGTGGGCATCGTCACCGGTGCGTCGTCCGGTATCGGTGAAGCGACCGCTCGGCTGCTGCACGCGCGCGGTATGCGGGTAGTGCTGGCCGCCCGGCGTGGCGACCGGCTCGCAGCGCTCGCGGCCGAACTGCCTGGCACGCTCGCGATCACGACCGACGTCACCGACGCCCGCCAGGTCGACGATCTTGTGCGCGCGACGATCGAGGCGGCCGGCCGCATCGACGTGCTGATCAACTACGCTGGCCAGGGACTCCATGTGCCCCTTGCGGCCGCCGAGCTCGACGACGTCCGCGCGGTGCTCGAACTGAACGTGCTCGCCCCGCTCGCGCTGATGAAAGCGGTGCTGCCGACCATGCGCGCAGGCGGCGGCGGCGGCGCGATCGTGAACATCAGTTCTGGCACCACCCGTCGGGTGATCCCCGGTGTCGGACCGTACGCCGCGACGAAAGCTGCCCTCAATACATTGTCGGACGTCGCCCGAGCGGAGCTCGCGGGTGAGGGCATCGTCGTGTCGCTGGTGCTGCCGGCGATCGTCGACACCGCGTTCCACGAGGTCATGCGCGCAGGCAAGATCGACGTCCGAGCGCGGCCGAAATGCAGCGCTGAACAGGTCGCGGCCGCGGTCGTTGAGGCGATCGAAACGGGCCAGCCGGAGATCGTCGTCATGCCTGAGGCGCCGACGGCCGCAGCGGGTGGGGCGTCCGCAGCAAGCGTGTCGCGAGCCGCAGAGATTTCCTGAGATCGGTCCATCAACACGTGAGGGGAATGACATGGCCGACGGTGATGTGTTCCAGATTTCTGAACTGATCGTGCCCGAGCGGCGGCTCGGTCGACACGTCGAGCACGACCCGCGAAGCCGCAACTTTCCGGCGGCCGTCGCACCGGTTGCCGACGTCATGCATGTGCGGCACGGCGAGCCGTTCGACCAGGGACAGCTCGGCTCGTGCACCGGCAACGCGATGGCCGGCGCGCTGATGACCGCGCCGTACTACAAATCGGGTCGCACTCTGACGGAGAAGAACGCGGTGCAGCTGTACGAACAGGCGACCAAGCTCGACCAGATCGCCGGCAGCTACCCGCCCGACGACACCGGCTCGACCGGCCTGGCCGCCGCGAAAGCCGCGAAGAAAGACGGCTACATCAGCGCGTACTCGCATGCGTTCGGCATGCAGCACGCGCTGGGCGCGTTGACCGTGGCACCGGTGATCACCGGTATCAACTGGTACGACAGCTTCGATTCTCCGTTGCCAACAGGCGAATGTCCGTTGTCTGCCGACGCCACCGTGCGCGGCGGACACGAAGTCGAGCTGTTCGGCATCGACACCGAGAACCAGCGTGTGTGGGCCTACCAGTCCTGGGGCGCGACGTGGGGTGGCCTCGGAAACGGCACGTTCTGGTGGTCCTACGCGACGTACGAGCAGCTGCTGTCAGAGAACGGCGACGCGACGTCGTTCACGGCGTAGCGATAGCCCGGGTAGGGTGACGTTGCGCACGGTAACCGAGCCGAACGTCACCCAAACTCGCGGCAGCAGGCACCCAGTGGCGCTTAGGGTGGGCCGGTGTCCGAGGCGCAATCGACTGACAGTGACCTGACCGAACTCGATCCCGACTGGTCGACCACTCGGCGGGCTGTGGTCCGCGACGCTGTCGGGGTCGGTATCGCGACCGGTGCCTATGGGCTGTCGTTCGGCGCGATCTCGACCGCGTCAGGGTTGTCGGTGTTGCAAACGTGTGTGCTCTCGTTGGTGATGTTCAGCGGCGGGTCGCAGTTCGCCCTCGTCGGTGTGGTCGGCGGCGGGGGCGCCGCGATGACCGGTGCGACGACGGCGCTGCTTCTCGGCGTCCGCAATGGTTTTTATGGGATTCGGCTGACCCGAACGCTCCGATTGCACAGGTGGCAGCGACCGATCGCCGCACAACTCGTCATCGACGAGAGCACCGCGATGACCGTCGTACGCACGTCTCGGCCGGCGGCGCGGCTGGCATTTTGGGCCACTGGCATCTCGGTCTTCGTGTTGTGGAATCTGGCAACCGTGATCGGTGCCTTTGCCGCCGAGTTGTTGCGCGACCCGCGAACGTTCGGCCTCGACGCCGCTGCTCCGGCGGCTTTCTTGGCTTTGATGGCACCTCGACTGCGTTCACGTGAACCGCGAGTCGTGGCCGTCGTCGCGGCCGTCGTTGCGTTGGCATCTGTGCCTTTCGTGCCGACGGGCGTGCCGGTGTTGCTCGCCGCCGCAGTAGCGGTCGTCGCGGGTAGTGGTGGCCTGCGTCGTCGTCCAATCAAGCTGGACGACGAAAAGCATGCGGCTGGCGCCATCGATGAGGTGAGCGCCTGATGTGGCCGGCGATTCTGCTCGGATCGGTCGGCTGTTACGTCATCAAGCTGCTCGGATTTTCGCTGCCCCGAAAGGTGATCGAGAATAAGCGGGTGATGCACGTGGCGAATCTGTTGCCAGTCGCGTTATTGACGGCGTTGATCGCCACCGAGACATTCACGTCCGGGCGACATCTTCAGCTTGATGCCCGGGCGGCCGGCCTGATGGCTGCGGCGGTAGCGGTGCGACTGAAAGCGCCTTTTCTCGTAGTGGTCGCCGTTTCGTGCGCGGTTGCCGCCCTCGTCAGGCTCGTGTCGTAGGTAGTCCGTTCAGCATCGAGGGCTGGGTGGCAGTTTTCGCCGCGACCGGCAGCTCTGTCGTACGACGGTGGTGTGACAGCAGCCATAACAGCGCCTGCCGGCGGCCGTGCCGTTTTGCGTGATGCCAGCGGCGCGCGTCGCGGAGCAACTCTTCGCGATGTGCCGCGGCGACCTCCGTCAAATAGTAGGGATACATGATCAATCTCCTTCGGGCTTGTGATGCGCGAATCGACTCGCGAGTTGCCCACGAAGCGCAAGCGGCTTGCCGAATGGTCGCGGTGCACGCCGGGTCGCCCTGACCCCACCCCCCCGCGAGGGCGACCCGGCATGGGCCTTGTCCCAGCGTCACCGCGTCATCGCTGCGGTATCAGCTGATGTCGACCGAGACCTCGTAGATCTCATGTGTCGGATGTCCTGCCCGCTCATGGACGCGCCGGACGCTTTCCTTCGACGGGCCCGTCGACAGACAGAAAACCTTGCCTGATTCGGGGTCGAGCCAGGCCCGCTCAAAGTGAACGCCTTCGGCGGACTCCTCGGCGAGATCCCGCTCGTGTGCTTCCTTGAGCTGGGCTTCCGTGACTCCGACGAATCCGCTGTGCACGTCCATGAATGTCGCCATGACGTCGCTTCCCTTCCTGGTGCCGTAGGTGTCCTGCTGGGTCTGGTGCGTGGGTTTGGTGCTAGGTCCGCTGCTGGGTCTGGTGCGTGGGTTTGCTTCGCCGCCAACGAGGTCGGCTAGCCCAGAGTCGCCGGTTGCCGCGCGCACGCCATCGGGCAAGCGCCCTAAGTTCGTGGTCGCGCCAAACATCGGTCAAATGCCCTAACCGATTCGCGCGTTACGCGACTACCGTTGGCGCTCGGAGGTCTCGCACGTGCCTGTTCGCGAAATAGCGGCGTCGCCGGTAGTCGTCGGCCGCGATGAGTTGCTCGCCCTGGCCATCCGGCGCATCGACGAGGCCGCAGCGGGTCGTGGCGAGTTGCTGCTGGTGGCGGGTGAGGCCGGGATCGGCAAGACGCGGTTGCTGGCATCGATCAGTCGGCACGCCGAGCAGTCGAGCTTCGCCGTCGTCCGCGCTGCGGCCTTTCGCGGCGACGCCGAAGCCTCTGGCGGCTTGCTCCTCGATCTCGCCGGCGATCTTCGGCGCACCGAAAATGAGCGTTCGCGGGCCGCCGGTGCGGCGATTTCGCAGCGCTTGCGTGAACCGGTCTCCGACGCGAGCGACCCGCACCGGCACCGACGGCTGCTGGTGCAAGACCTCGTCGACGCATTTTCAGAACTCGATAGCGGACGGCGGCTTCTCGTCGTCCTCGAGGATTTGCATTGGGCCGACGACCTTTCCCTTGAGGTGTTCGGGCATGTCGCCGGGCGCTTGGCGAACAGGTCGGTGCTCGTGGTCGGTGCATATCGAAGCGACGAGCTCTATCCGCGTTCGGCCATTCGCGAATGGCGCAGGCGACTCGTTTCGCAGCGACTTGCCGAAGAGGTGCACCTTCGCCGACTCACGCTCGAACAAACTGCGACGCTGACCAGCTCGATACTCGGTCGGGCGGCACCGGCTCAGCTCGTAGCGGCGATCTATGATCGTAGCGACGGAATCCCTTTACATATTGAGGAATTGCTTGGTGCTGTCGAGGATTCGGCACTCGATCTCGCCGATGTGCGAGTCCCCGACACGCTTGCCGACGCCGTGCTCGTTCGTGCCGCGTTGCTTGACCGGCCGACGCGGGACGTCGCGGCTGCTGCTGCCGTGATCGGCCGGCGCTTCGATTTCGACCTTCTCACCGCGGTTACCGGTGCACCCGGCGACGAGGTGGCGCGATGCCTTCGCGAACTGCAGGCTGCCTACCTCGTCACGAGTCGTGCGGTGGCCAATATGTTCGACTTCAGGCACGCACTAATACGTGACGCCTTGTACGCCGACATTTCGTTGCCGCGTCGACGCGAGTTGCACCACCGAGTGGCCGGCGAAGCTGCGGCCCGCGGCTACGGCGACGCGTTCGTCTCGACCCATTTCGACGAAGCTGGCTGCACCGACGATGCCTATCGGCACGCCCGGCGCGCCGCGGAAGGCGCGACGTCGGTCTCGGCGCATCGCGAGGCACTCGAGCTGTATCGGCGGGCGCTTCGGAATCTGCCGGCGGTGGCAACTCCTGACGAGCATGCCCGCTTGCTGGCTGCGCTCGGCCACGCCTGCGCTGCGGTCGACGACAACGAGGCCGCAGCGCAGGCATATGCGACGGCACACGACCTGTGGACGGCTGCCGGCGACCGGGTCGCGGCGGCGGCGATCGTGCCGCCGCTCGTCGCCGTCCGACATCTGCTCGGTGACGACCTCGAGAGCCGAACCCGCCGCCTCGAAGGTGCGCTCGAAAGTCTCGGCAGTTCGCCCGATGTCGAAGTGCAGGCGCAACTGCTGAGCGCGTTGGCGGCGGCGCACATGTTGAGTCGACGCCTCGACGAAGCCATCGAGTACGGCGACCGAAGCTGCGTGTCGTGCGAGGAGATCAACGACGAGCCGACCGCGATCAATACGGCCGCCACGATGGGCTCGGTGTTGCTCTTCGCGGGGCGCATGGACGACGGATGGCAACGACTCGAGCAGGCGATCGCACGCGCGATGGCGATCGGACACGAGTTGGAGGCGGCACGTAGTTACCGCATGCTCGGCACGTCGGCGTCGGTGCTCGTCGAATACGACGTCGCTGAAAAGTGGCTAGGGCAAGGGATTTCATACGCCGAAAAGGTCGAGCTGTGGAATCACCGCAGCTACATGGCAGCGCATCTGGCGCACGTTCAGTGGGCAACGGGTGATTGGGTGGCCGCAGCGGCGACCGCCGAGCACGCTCTTGCCGACGGTCGTGGCGGGATCACGACCAGGATCACCGCGCAATACGTGCTGGGGTATCTGGCGATGGGTCGCGCCGATTGGGGCAAGGCGACCGAGTTGTTGACCGCTGCGCTCGACGAGGGGGAGTCGATGAACGAGCTGCAGCGACTGTCGCCGCCGCTGTGGGGGCTGGCCGAGATAGCCGTGATGTGCGAACGCTACGAGACGGCGATTGCCCTGTGCGAACGCGCTTTCACCGCCTCCGACGAGGTTTGCGACGCGGCCTACCTCTTTCCCTTCTTGGTCACGGGTGCTCGCGCAAGACTCGCGCTGGGTGATCGCGACGGTGCCGCGCAATGGGTGAAGCGCGTCAGCGAAGTTCTCGAACGTCGGGCCATTCCCGGCACGCTGCCTGCGATCTCGCATGCGAACGCGCTGCTGCACTTCGCCAATGGCGACATCGCGACCGCATCCGAGGGCTTTGCTGCGGCGCGGGTGGCATGGGAGGAGCGCAACCGATTGTGGGAGGCCAGCTGGGCGGCGCTCGACGAAGCCAAATGCCTTATTGCGCTTCGACGCACGGCCGAAGGCAGGTCGATCGCCGAGGCAGTCAAGAGCCGGGCACTCGCGGTCGACTCTGCCGCATTGGTCAAGGCCGCAGGTCATCTCATCGACGGTGACGCCGCACCCGCGCAACCGTGGCATCCACTGACTGCACGCGAATATGCAGTGGCGAATCTCATCGCGAGCGGACTGACCAATCGCCAGATCGCCGCCGAACTCGTGCTCTCACCTAAGACCGTTTCCGCGCATGTCGAGCACATCCTCGCCAAGCTGGACGCGGCCCGTCGCGCCGAGATAGCCGCCTGGGCCGCGCGAGTTTCGCGCGACGAGGTCAACGGCGCCGCGCTGCCGACGAGCAACCCACGTTCCTAACGGCCGCTAGGCTCGCAGGCCGCTGAGCGCCAGGGTGACGGTCGCGTTCACGAGGTCGGACGGCGAAACGCGGCCCGGCCGGTACCACTCGATCAATGAGTTGACCAGACCAAAAATGAGCCGAGTCGCCAACACCGGATCGATGTCGTTGCGCAGGTCGCCATCGGCAACGGCTTCGGTCACGAGCACGACGGCGAACCGATCGAATTCTCTGCGTCGTTCCAATGCCTTCTTCTCGGTCGCTGTATTTCCGCGGACGCGTAAAAGGAGCGTCACGTAGGGAAGCTCGGCGACCAATGCCGAGACGGTGAGTCGCAACACGTTCTCGAGGCGTTCGACTGCGCGACCCTCCTGTGACATCGGGTCTTCCTGAATCGCGGTCAACGCAAACAGTGCCCGGTCGCATGCCGCCGCGAGCAAAGCCTCTTTTCCCGACACGTGGTGGTAGAACGACGACTTCGAGATACCGGCTGCGCGCGCGAGATCTTCCATGCTCGTGCCGTCATACCCGCGTTCATTGAACACCCGCACCGAGACGTCGAGCAGCGAGTCGGCGTCGTACGGCACCCGGCGCGCGGCTGGTTCGTCCGGCGCCTGTCGCGTCGTCGGTTCGGCCGATGCCCGGTTCCGCGACGCCGTGGTCACGCGGGCCTGCGTAGCTGCACGAAGCGGAACCGATTCGTCACGAATGCAGCATCGGTCAGACTTGCGTTCGCCGCCGGATTTGCTCCGGTGCCGTGAAAATCGGCGAAAGCGCTCGTCTGATTCACGTACACGTCGCCGGTCAGGTTGAACGATACCGAGACGCCGGCGTCGAGCGCTACCGCCTCAGCAGCGGCCACGACGCCGTCAGCTGTCGAATAGACCGACGCGGTCAAGGCGCCTTTCGACGCCACGAGCGATCGCCAGATTTCCAAGCTTTCATCGGTGTCGCTCGTCGTTACTACGAACGCCACCGGCCCGAAACACTCGGAGCCGTAGGCGTCTACCTGCGAGGCGTCGAGCCGGACGACGAGGGGTGTGCGAATCCGAGCGTCCGGAAAATCCTTGCTCTGCAGGGAATCCGATGTAATCGCGACCGTCCCAAGCGACGCAGCGGCAGCTGAACGTTCGAGCACGTTGTCATTGACGATCGCGCCGAGAATCGCTGACGCCCGAGTGGCGTCACCGAGAAGATCGTCGAGCGCGCCGGACAACGCTGCGACGAAGTCGTCGACGCTGCAGGTCGACGATCCGACACGAAATCCAGCGGCCGGAACGAAAATCACCTGCGGCGTCGTGCACATTTGCCCGCTGTACAGCGACAACGAGTACGCGAGATTCGCGGCTAACCCAGGCAAGTCATCGGTCGAATCGACGACAACCGCATTCACACCCGACTTCTCGGCAAAGACAATCGCCTGGGTGGCGTGAGCTTCGAGCCACTCGCCGTACGAACTCGAGCCGGTGTAGTCGATCAGCTTCACCGATGGGTGAACAGCCAGCACGCTCGCCAGCCCTTCACCCGATTCCTCGACCGCCAGCGTCACGAGGTTCGGGTCGAAGCCGAATTCAGATAGCACTGACTGGGCCGCGGAAACCGCTAGTGCGAAAGGCAAGACGGCATGCGGGTGTGGCTTCACCACTACCGGATTGCCCGTCACCAGACTCGCGAACAAACCCGGATATCCGTTCCAGGTGGGGAACGTCGTGCAGCCGATCACGAGCGCGACGCCTCGGGGCACCGGGACGAACCGGTTCACGATGCGTTGCGGTTCGCCACGACCGCGAGGCTTCACCCACGGAGCGGACTCGGGTACCGCCGTCATCGCCCCATACGACGCGGCAACCGCTTCGAGCGCGCGATCGAGTGCATGAGCGCCGCCGGCCTGGAACGCCATCACGAAGCCCTGCCCGGTGGTGTGCATCACCGCGTGCGCGAACTCGAAGCTGCGCGCGTTGACCCGTTGCAGGATTTCCACACACACCGCGGCCCGAACCAGCGGCCCTGCATCGCGCCAGGCCGACATTCCAGCGCTCGCGGCCTCCAGCAATTCGGGCACTCCGGCGGCGATCACATGCGGGTAGCGGACGTCAAAAGAGACCCCGTACGGCGGCCGCTCTGGCGCGACAGCACCGACGGCGCCCGGCACGACGAGCGGAAAGTCCTTACCCAGCAGTGATTCGAAAGCTGCCCGGCCCAATGCCGGCGCCTCTTCGCCCCAGACTTTCGTCGACGGCGACTCCGAAAACGCCGACCAGTAGCCGCGTTCACGCAACGCTGCCAGCGCCGATTCGAGGAGTGGGCGATGGGTCGCCACCAACTCGTCGCGTGAACCGGTGGCGAGCGGTGCGGCGTCCGACATGAGCTTGTGCCCTTCGTTCGAACCGAGCCGTCGTGAGTGGGTGGCGGCGACTTCCAGTAAACCGAACGTTCGGTCGATAAGCGACCCTGATCTCGACGCCGCGCCGGGAAACGGTGATGATTCGACCTATGACCGAATCGGCTGCGCGCGCCACCGAACCCGACGATCTCGCGCGGGCCTGCGCGCAGGCGATGTTCGACGCCGACACAGCCTCTCGCACCGTTGGCATGCAGATCGTCGACGTCGGCCCGGGCCGGGCCACCGTGCGCATGGCAGTGAGCGACCAGATGCTGAACGGCCACGGCATTGGCCACGGCGGCTATACCTTCATGCTCGCCGACTCCGCGTTCGCGTTTGCCTGCAACAGCTACGACGTCGCCACCGTCGCCGCTGCCTGCGACATCGTGTTTCTCGCCCCGACTCGCGCGGGCGACGTGCTCGAAGCCGCCGCCGCAGAACGCCATCGTGGCGCCCGTCGTGGCATCTACGACGTCACTGTCACTCGGGTCAACGCCGAACCGGCCGAAGTCGTCGCTCAGTTCCGCGGCATCAGCCAATCCACCAAAGACCCAGTGCTAGGCCGGACGACGAAAGGCGCGCAGCCGGCAGAGAAAGGCGCGCAGCGATCGGAAGGGGAGCCAACCCGGTGAGCGAGCAGAACGGTTCACTCGATCCGATCGAGACGGCCTCCCGTGACGAACTCGCCGCTCTTCAACTCGACCGGCTGCAAGCAACCTTGCAGCGGGTCTACGACGTGGTGCCGCATTACACCGAAACGTTCGATCGTGCGGGCGTCACCCCGAAAGACTGCCGAAGCCTGGCCGATCTCGCGAAGTTTCCCTTTACTACCAAACAGCATCTACGTGCCGCCTATCCCGATGGCATGTTCGCGGTGCCGCGCCGCCAGCTCGCCAGAATCCATGCGTCGTCGGGCACTACCGGCCAACCGACGGTTGTGGGCTACACGCAAGGTGACATCGACACCTGGTCTGATTTGATGGCGCGCTCGATCCGCGCGGCTGGTGGCCGACCGGGGGATCTAGTGCACGTCGCCTACGGCTACGGACTTTTCACCGGCGGTCTCGGCGCGCACTACGGAGCCGAACGACTCGGTTGCACGGTGGTGCCCGCATCGGGAGGCATGACAGAACGTCAGGTGGTGCTGATCCGAGATCTTCGGCCCGACATCATCATGGTCACGCCCTCGTACCTGCTGGTGATCCTCGACGAGATGCAACGCACCGGCCTCGACGCGGCTGAATCCTCGTTAAGGATAGGCATTCTCGGGGCCGAACCCTGGACCGAACAGATGCGCCGCGAGATCGAAACACGCACCCGCATGCACGCCCTCGACATCTATGGACTCTCGGAGGTGATGGGTCCGGGTGTCGCGCAAGAATGCGTCGAAACCAAGGACGGGTTGCACATCTGGGAAGACCACTTCTACCCGGAGATCATCGATCCCGTATCGGGAAACGTCTTGCCCGACGGCGAGTTCGGCGAACTGGTGCTCACCACTCTCACCAAAGAAGCCATGCCGCTCATCCGCTACCGTACCCGAGACCTGACCCGCTTGCTGCCTGGTACCGCCCGTACGATGCGACGCATGGAAAAGATCACCGGACGAAGCGACGACATGATCATCGTGCGCGGGGTGAACATCTTTCCGACTCAGGTTGAAGAACTCATCCTGCGCGATCCGGTTCTCTCGCCGCATTTCCAGCTTGTGCTCACCAGGCCCGACCGCCTCGACGAGCTTACGATCCAGGTCGAGGCACGCCCGGAGGCGTCGTCCGACCAAATTGTCGAGGCGGGCGCGAAGCTTGCGGCGGCGTTGAAGAACGCAGTCGGTGTGACGGCGATGGTAGACGTGTGCGGGCCCGGCACGATCGAGCGTTCACTCGGCAAGGCGAAGCGCGTCGTCGACCTGCGCAAGTAACGCCGGCTCATCGGTCGACGATGGTGGCGCAAAGTAGTAGCCCTGGCCGAGTTCACACCGTGCGCGGCGCAACTCCTCGAACTGTTCGCGGGTTTGCACGCCTTCGGCGACGACCATCAGGTCGAGGGTGTGACCGAGCTCGATCATCTTGCGCACGAACGGTGCCGCCTCGGTCGACGTCCCGATCGCCTCGATGAATGACTGATCGATTTTCACGATGTCTACCGGCAATTGCCGCACTGCAGCCAGCGAGGAGTAACCCGCGCCGAAGTCATCGATCGCGAGTCGCACGCCGAGTCGCTTGAGTTCGTTCAACCGTTCGAGCACCCACGGCTCGTCACGCAGAATCAGTCCCTCTGTCAGTTCGAGCACGAGGCAGGACGCCGCCAACCCCGACGTGGTTAGCGCGTCGACGACCTCGGCGCACAGGTCGGGCTGTTCGAGTTGGCCGGCCGAGATGTTCACGCTGACCGTGAGCGACGAGCCTGCCGGCCGGGCAGCCTGCCACTGTGCCACCTGCTTGCATGCCTCCCGCAGGGCGAAGGTTCCGATCGGCACGATGACGCCGCATTCTTCGGCAGTGGGCACGAAATCTTCGGCCACCAGCAACCCGTGTCGCGGATGGTTCCAGCGCAGCAGTGCTTCGACGCCGACGACTTCGCCGGTGGCGAGCCCGACGATCGGCTGGTAGTGCACCGCGAGCTCACCGCGCTCGACGGCACCGCGCAACTCGGCCTCGAACTGCAAGCGCTCCACCAGAGCGGCGTGCATCTGCGGCTCGTATGTGGCGTAGCGGCCACGCCCGGCTCGCTTCGCGCGATACATCGCGACGTCGGCATCGCGCAGCAGATCGTCGGCGCCGATGCTGCCCGCCTCGCTGCTCGCAATCCCGATGCTTGCGTCGACGAAGACGTCCATCCCGTTGATGGTGAACGGCTGTCGTACGGCTTCGATGATGCGGTTGGCGACGACCTCAGAGTCGGCCGCGTTAGTGCCATGCAGCAAGACGACGAACTCATCGCCGCCGAACCGGGCCGCCGTGTCGCTGGCCCGAAGGCACCCGCGCAACCGCTCGGCTACCTCAACCAGCAGCACGTCGCCGGCGCTGTGGCCGAGCGTGTCGTTGACCATCTTGAAACGGTCGAGGTCGATGAACAGCAAGGTGATGTTCGTTTTCGATCGGGTTGCCTGGATCAGCCCGTGCTTTAGCCGGTCGAGAAACAATGCGCGGCTGGCCAGCCCAGTCAGCGAGTCATGGAATGCGCGGTACATCGCTTCCAACGTGTTGGCGTCTGTCACCGCGAGGCTGACGTGTTCGGCGAAGGCGAGCAGCATCGCCCACTCGGCGTCGGTGTAGCGGCGGCCCTCCACGTGGGAGGCCACCAGCAAGCTGCCGATCACGGTGCCGTTTTCGTGAACCGGCGTCGCGATCGCGCTACGTACCCACGCGCGGCCTTTCGGAGCGCCACCTTCGTCGCCGTCGGCGGGAAATTCGTAACGGTGGACGACCTTGTCAGGGCTGATCGCGTGACCAGGCGAGAGCGGTTCCGGCATCGGAACTCTCGACAGCCACTTCGCGATCCGTTCGGTGCCGCCCGCCCACGCGACGGCCCGCGGCGCTGCCGGCACGAGCCCTTCGCTTTGGCGCAGCACCACGATCTCGTCGCCGAATAGTTCGTGCGCACCACGCACGATCTCGTCGAGCACGTCGGCGAGCGGTTCGCGCCGCGAAATCATCCGCTGGATAACGGAAAGTTCTTCGAGCAAACGCTGGCGTTCACGAAGCGACGTCAGCAGTGCCACGTTCTCGCCGGCCTGTCGGTCACTGTGGGCTCGCAACCGCCGTTCGGCGTCCAACGTTCGCAGCATTTCGAAGGTGAGCTCCATGACCCGCGCCATGCCACGGGCGAGGTTGACCTCTTCGCCGGTGAATCCGTCTGCGCCGGATCGCGCGATCAGCAGGTGGCCTTCGACACCGATGCAGAGCGGCACTGCTATCGCCTGGCAGGAGCCCGCGCCCGGCACGTCGATCACATTCGCCTCGCCCGTCGCGACTAGCGACAGCTCGTCATGCGGGACTGCGTGGGCGGGGAAGCCGACCGAGGTGCGCGCCCGGCCATCACAGACCACCGCGGCGACCTCGGCTTCGAGGGCGAGCGCGGCCCGTTCGACGGCCGCTTCGAGGGCGGCGTTCGCTTCCGGCAACGCCGACACGACGGCGAGAAACTCCGCGAGTAGTTGGGTAGAAAGCGCGCCCGCTGGCTCGGCGTTGAACTCGCCTGCTGCGGTGGTCGACTCGATCATCAGGCTACCGCCAACACGACGAGGGTCTGATGATGGAAGCCGTTGATCCCGCGAGTGCGGGCAATCTCGCCGAAGCTGTAGAAGCCCGCGACGGGTGCGCCTGCTGCATGCTTAGCGATCCGAGCGACCTCATCGTCGATGCCTTCGTCGCCGAGCACGTTGCGCCGTCCCGAACAATCGAACGCCAGGAAACCGAGCGGGGTTCGGTCGCCGATCGCGTTCAGCGCCTCCCGGCAGGCGTCGTCCGTCGCGTCGAGCATCGTCTGGGCGTCGCCTTCCATGCACCAGATCAGACTGCCCTGCGAGATCTCGCCGCCGCAGTGCAGCGACCTCGTCTCGACGTTGGTGTGGCCGGTGACGCCGCGCACCTCGTCGCCGCTGCGCCGCCTGATGCCGAGCGGGCGGTTCATCGAGTACGGCAAGAACGTGGCGAAGTCCTGGTACGCCTCGTGAGGCGCGCCGACCCGGTCGAGGTAGGCGTCGAGGGCGGGCCGATCGTCGAGCGTGTTGACCCAGCCTTTGTGCGAGCTCGTCACGACCATCGCGTCGCCGACTTTGCGCCAGCCGTGCTTGATGCCGATGCCGAACGGCGCGTCAGACCCGATCGCGACGGCAATCGCGGCGTCATGCAAAACCTGGGTGCCGTACAACTGCGTCGTCGCGCCGAGGTGCGACTCCTCTGCCGCGCACCCGCCCACCAGCGGCACGCTCGCGCCGACCACGCCGTATACGCCGCGTAAGATTTCTTCTTGCCCCTGCGCGAATCCGTCGATCAGCAACATCAAGACTTTGTGGTCGCGGTCGGCGACATCGGCCGCGCAGGCCGCGATTTCCGCTCCCGCCACCCGTGGTCGGCGGCCGGCTTCAGCGCAGACGCGGGTACTCACCGAGAACCCTTCGCCGCCCAGCGCGGCAATCACCACGCTGTGGTCGGTCGGACCGTCGACTGAGATCTCGCCGGCCGTCGAGCACCCGACGAGGGGCACGCCGCCCGAGATTTCGTCGATCGTGGCGAGCAGGGCCGGCAGGTCGTGCCGGTTGGAGCAGAAGACGACAAGCAACTTGGCGGCGCCGACGCTCGCCGGGTCGAGTGCGGTGACATCGCCTGGACGACGCAGAGCAGCGCGCACCGCCTCGGCCGCAGCGGCCTGGGAATCGGGCAGGGTGGACCGCCCGACGGACATCCATCGGCGGCCGTGCGCCGTCATCGGCTCACTCTGCACTCACTTCTCATCGGCAAGTTGGTCGTGGAATCAAGGTCCGGCGCCACCACTCAGCCGTCACCCGGTAGCCCGCGGGCCTAGCTCCCGGCGCGCCACTTGACGCCCGGCTCGCGGCCCGATCCGATGGGGGAGAACTCCCCAGCCGTTCGGAGGCGCACGTGTCAGGTCTGATGGATGATCTGCGGGTCGAATCTCAGGGGGCGCCCGCCGGCCTTGGCTACCTGTCGGGGTTTGCCAACGAGCAGGCGACCGAGGCAATCGCCGGAGCGTTGCCGCAAGGCCGCAACTCACCCCAGCAGGTTGCCCACGGCCTGTACGCCGAGCAGATCAGCGGCACCTCGTTCGCGGTGCCGCGGGCCCAGAATCGGCGCAGTTGGCTGTATCGCATCACGCCGTCCGCGAAGCATCCGACGTTCGCACCGCTGGGTTCGAACGGCACCGTGCGCAGCGCACCGTTTCGCGACATCGCGCCCGACCCCAACCGACTGCGATGGGACCCGCTACCGCCACTTGAGCGGGCCACCGATTTCATCGACGGGCTTTACACCGTCGGCGGTAACGGCGACGTGCTCATGCACGCCGGCATTGGGATCCACTGGTATCGAGCGAATCGTTCGATGGTCGACCGTTGTTTTGTCAACGCGGACGGCGAAATGCTCCTCGTCCCAGAAAGTGGGCGCCTGCACCTGGTCACCGAATGTGGGCGACTCGACCTTGTGCCTGGCGAAATCGCCGTCCTGCCAAGGGGAATGCGGTTTCGGGTCGAACTACCCGACGGCTCGGCTCGCGGGTACGTCTGCGAGAACTACGGACGGTTGTTCGAGTTGCCAGAGCGCGGCCTGATCGGCGCAAACGGTCTCGCCAACGCGCGCGACTTTCTGGCGCCCGTCGCAGCCTACGAAAACGTCGAGACGCCGGTGCAAGTCGTGCAGAAATTCGGTGGCAACCTGTGGGCCGCCGAGTACGACCACTCGCCGCTCGATGTCGTTGCGTGGCACGGCAATTATTACCCTTACAAGTACGATCTGGCCCGGTTCAACGTACTCGGAACCGTGAGCTTCGACCATCCCGATCCATCGATCTACACGGTGTTGACCTCTTCGTCAGACACCGCCGGTCTCGCGAATGCCGATTTCGTGGTCTTCGCGCCGCGCTGGCTGGTGGGCGAAGACACCTTCAGGCCGCCGTGGTTCCACCGCAACATCATGAGTGAGTTCATGGGACTCATCCGCGGCGAATACGACGCCAAGGCCGAAGGTTTCCTGCCTGGCGGCGCGAGTTTGCACAATTGCTTCAGCTCGCACGGGCCCGACGCGGAGACGTTTCGCCGAGCTTCGACGCAGGAGCTGAAGCCGCAAAAGATCGACGACAGCTTGGCCTTCATGTTCGAGACCCGGTGGCCGATCGTGGCGACCGACTTCGCGATGGCGGCCGACCACCGGCAGTCGGGCTACGACGACGTGTGGTCTGACCTGCCGAAGAACTTCACCGGCTGAGCCGCGAATTCACTGCTGCGTCTTGACGCGTTCGATCGGTCGGACCTAGCCTGAGCCAATCATTAGGAAGGCTTCCTAACAGTCTGGCTCGAGGCGGGTTGCGATGAGTTCGTCCGTGCGCTCGTTCGTGCGTGCTCGCGTGGTTGTCGGAGTGACGGCAGCCGCGATGGTGGCGATGCCAGCCGCAGCAGGCTTTTCGTCGTCCGCCCAGGCTGTGACGGCAGACCACGGGCTCACCGGTCAGGTGCGCGTCGACCAGGTCGGGTACCTGTCGACTGATGCCAAGCACGGTTACCTGATGGCAAGCGGCCAGGTCGAGCATGAGACCTGGCAGGCGATCGACGAACACGGCAGGGTGGTCGCGCACGGTCGCGTCGGAACTACGAACCGTGGGGCGTGGAACGCCAAATACCCCTATGTTTACGACGTCGATTTCAGCAACCTCACCGAACAGGGCAACTATCGGCTGCGCGTCGTCGGTGCGGTGCGCCAGACCTCGCCGAGCTTCGAAATCGAGAGCGCGCAGGCACTTTACGGCCATCTGGTCACCGACGGAGTGCAGTTCTACCAGGTGCAGCGCGACGGCGCCGACGTCATTGCCGGCCCTCTCGACCGCCAGCCGTCGCACCTCAATGACGCAAGCGCAACGGTTTACCAGCATCCGAACTTCGTCGACCCCGCTAACAGCGACCAGATCGCGCCCGGTGACCTCACCAAAATCGCCGGGGCACCGAAGGTCGACGTCGAAGGCGGCTGGTTCGACGCGGGCGACTACCTGAAGTTCACCCACAGCGCCGCGTACGGCGATGTGCTGCTCTATGCGAGCGCGCGCGACCTCGGCGGCGATGCGCCGGAATCGCTTACCAGCGAGGCAAGTTACGGCGAGTCGTGGCTCGACAAGATGTGGGACATGTCGAGCAAAACCCTTTACAGCCAAGTCGGAATCGGTAGCGGCAACGGTTCTGACACGCAGGACCCGACGTTCGTCGGCGATCACGACATCTGGCGGCTGCCTGAGGCGGACGCGAACGACACCGACCCGCTCGATCGGTACGCCGCGCAGAACCGCCCGGTGTTCGAAGCAGCGCCGCCTGGAGCCCGGATCAGTCCCAACCTGGCCGGTCGCACGGCTGCCGCGTTCGCACTCGCGGCGCAGGTCGATGCAGAAACCGATACGTCGAAGGCTGAATACGAATATGCCGAAGCCACGAGCCTTTATGCGATGGCGAACACGGCGAATCCGCCGAACCCGCTGGTGACCGCCGACCCCTTCGGTTTCTACCCTGAGAGCACCTGGCACGACGACATGGAACTCGGCGCCGCCGAGATCGCGCTGGCCTCGATCGCGTTGCACCGCAACCCGATGCCGTACGAGGCCGACGCGGCGAAGTGGGCGAAGGCCTACATCGACGACGACACCGGCGACACGTTCAATCTCTACGACGTGAGCGCTCTCGCACATACCGATCTCGTCACCGCAATGCGGCTCTCGGGTGCTAACCACCTGGCGGTGAACCGAGACGATCTGGTGAAAGACCTCAAACGCCAGGTACAGGACGGCGAAAAGCATGCGACCACCGATCCGTTCCGTGCCGCGGGTGACGTGAACAACTTCGACGTCGACTCGCACACGTTCGGCTGGATCGCGATGGAGGCTTGGTACAAGGGCCTCACCGGCGACACCTCTTTCGACGCATTCGCGGCCGAGCAACGCGACTGGCTGTTTGGCGCCAACGCGTGGGGGGCGAGCTTCATGGTCGGCGAGGGCACCACGTTTCCCCAATGCATGCAGCATCAGGTGGCCAACTTGAGCGGCTCGCTCGGTGCTGATTCGAGCGATTCGGTCACTGGCAAGGCTGCGATCGACGTCGGTGCGGTCGTCAACGGCCCGAACGACGACTCGAACTTCGAGGGCGGCCTCGGCGATTTGCAGGACGGTATGCGCAAGTGCCCGGTGAACGGCAAGGACGCGTTCGCCGGCTTCGACGGGCACGGCGCGAGTTTCGTCGACGATGTCAGGGCGTGGCAGACCGACGAACCCGCACTAGACATGACAGGTGCCGCGATCATCGCGTCCGCGTCGCAACTGGCTTTACATCGGCGGTAGGGCTGACGCCGCGGCGAGGGGAAGGGGAGCGTCCACACCGGCACCGGCTGGTGCGGCAGACTGCCGGTGTGGACGATTCCCACGGGTTGACACTGCTCGACTGGCGACGCCGTATACACGGCGTCTATGCGTCGGTTCGCGGTTCGACCCAACCCCAAGCCGCGCACGACCAGTGGTGCCGAGTGCGTGACGACCTGTTCGGCCATCACCCGCAGTCACCACTTCCTGCCGATCGGCGGCGGCACTTCCGCCATCTTCCGGTCGCTACTTACGACATCCGCTGGCGATTCGAACTCGACGTCGACACCGAGGTCGAACACGCGACCATCGACATCGCTACGGGCACCGACGGCGTCGTCCCGTTCGAGCGGATCGGCGTCGTCCACCTGCCCGCACTCGACGGCGAGCGGCTTGGCGGCCTCGACGTGTGGGCGTTGCGCAGCTACGGGGGCGGCATCTTCGTGCCGCTGCGCGACCACAGCGCCGGGCGGTCGACATACGGCGGTGGCCGGTACTTGATCGACACCGTCAAGGGCGCCGACCTCGGCGGCACCATCGACACCGAGACCGGCGCGGGCACGCTCGTCATCGATTTCAACTTCGCCTACCACCCCTCGTGCGCGTACAACGAAGCCTGGGCCTGCCCGCTCGCCCCGCCCGGCAATGTCTTGGACGTCGAAGTGCCGGTCGGCGAGCAATTACCCGACGGTGGCTGGTATTGACGGCTGCGCATCGGTTCACAGGACCGTTGTGATCTGGCAGGCTGGCCTAGCGACTTCGGGCGCGTTCGAACGGAGCTGACGATGACCCAGACATTGCGCCTCGCACAGCAACCCGACGCCGACGCACTGCTCGATCGCGATCCGCTCGCGTTGCTGATCGGCATGCTGCTCGATCAGCAAATTCCGATGGAGAAAGCGTTCACCGGTCCCTACCTGCTCGCGCAGCGCATGGGTGTCGAGCACTTGAATGCGGCCGAGATCGCGCATTGCGACGCCGGCGTGTTCGCGAAGATGTTCGCCGGCCCGCCGGCCATTCACCGCTTTCCCGGCGCGATGGCTGGTCGGGTGCAAGAACTCGCTCACCGGCTGGTCGACGAATACGACGGAGACGCGTTAGCGGTGTGGAGCACCGCGTCGTCCGGTCAAGAGCTGCTCAACCGCATCTCGTCGCTGCCCGGTTTTGGTGCGCAGAAGGCGAAGATTTTCGTGGCATTGCTCGGAAAACAACGCGACACCAGGCCAAAGGGTTGGCGGGAGGCAGCCGGTAACTACGGGCTCGACGGCGTTTATCAATCGGTCGCCGACGTCACAAGTCCCGAGACGCTGCTCAAAGTGCGCGAGTACAAGAAGGAGATGAAGGCCGCCGCGAAGTCGGCGCGCTGAATCCACAGCCGCCGAATCCGTTGTTCACCGAGACGCTGCAACGGGTGCAGCGTGATTGGCGAGTTGCCTACCGTCGTTGATGTCAGTGATTTCTGCGCAGCAGCGTTTGCGCGCAGGTGATGTCGACGAACGGAGTCGTCCTTTGTCAGATCTCGGCGGCCTTGCGGCTGAACTCGAGCAGCGAGCCTCCAGCGTCGAGCTCATCGGCGACCAGCTCGTGCATGCGGCCGCGATCGCAATCTGGAGTTCCGTCGCCGCCGACGCCTTTCGTGCCCAGGTCGATCGCCGACACCGCGAGTGTGGCGATGTCGCGGCCATGTTGCGATCGGCGGCCCGAGCCGTGCAGCGCTTCGCTGTTGACGTCGAAACCGAAAAGGAGCGGTTGCGGCGGCTCGAACACGCCGCGTGGCGCAGCGTCGAGAAGTTCGTCTCGCTGGCAGGTCGCCTGTGAGTCGTTCTAACGGCGCGATCGTCGTCGACTACGAAGAGCTCCGGCGCATGTCGCGGGTCTGGCGCGACACCGCAGAAACGCTCGCGAGACAGGCATTTTCGGTGGCCTCAATGGCTACCGACGGATGCATCTTCAGTAACGCCGTGTTCGACCCGGCCGGCGCGGCGCGGGTGGAAACATCGATCGTGGCCGCAGCTGCGGTGCCGCACGGGTTGGCCGCGCTAGCCGCGCATCTCGCCGCCGACGGCCTCGCGCTCGAAGCGGTCGTGGTGAAAGAACAGCTGGTAGACGACTTTCCCTTGCGGCAGTTGCTGTCACTCGACACCGTGATCACCACGGCAACGGTCCGGTTCGCGTTCGAGCCGCGCCAGACCTTACGTGGGCTGGAAAGCACGGGCACGGGCTTCGCCGGCGCGATGGTCGGGTACCTTGCGCCGTTCACCGAGCCGCTGCTTGAGGCTTTTGCGCCGTCCGCCTTGTTCAAAGCCGATGCGGCACTGCATCGACCTGTCGCCGTCGATCCGATGCTCGGGTTGCCCTTGTCGCTCGTGGCGAAAGCTGCGCCCGAGCGTTCGGGTTACGTCGCCGTGTCGAGGTACCGTCCGCTGTGGGGTGGCACGGCGGCAGGCTCGATCGGCGGTGTGATGCATCGGGTGTCGGCCCTCGAACGCTTTCCTGACGCTTCGCTGGCCATCGAGGCGGTGACGGGCCCCGACGGCGCCGTCCGCTACATCGTCGAGCTGCCCGGCATCAGGCATCTCGGGGCCGCGGCGGATCCGCAAGATCTCAGCGGCGCGGTGAACGCGATGGAGATGAGATCCACGGCGTATACCCGGTGTGTCAGCGAGGCGCTCGACGCCGCAGGCGCCCCTGAGGGTGCCGAGGTCATGCTCGTCGGGCACAGCCAGGGTGGCATCGTCGCGATGGATCTTGCGGGTGATCCGGCCTTCAACGGCGGGCGGGTGAAGGTCACCGACGTCATCGCTGCGGGCTCACCGATCAGCGCGAAACAGGTCGTCGCGGGCAGCGGCACCGCGGTGTTCAGCGTCGAGAACGTGGCCGACGTCGTGAGCCATCTCGACGTCGTCGACTCCGCGAGCGCACCAGAAACCACCGCCCGGCTTACCTACCAGTTCGCCGAGGATCAGCAGGGGATCGGCGCGAACCACAGCGCGACGCTGTACGCCGACAAGCTCGACGCACTCGCGAACTCGCCCAATCCGCTGTTTCACGACTTCAAAGATCGAGTCGCACCCTATGTGACCGGCCGGACGACGACGGCCGTCTTCACGATCAGTGACGCGCCACCAAGCTGAGTCGCGGGCGGCCGACGGATTTTCGCCCGCGGGCTCGGCATCGTCGCCAGCTGTCGTGTCACAATGGTTCGACTCACTATGGTTCGACCATGCGGGGCACCAACCGCGTGCGCCAAGCTCCGTCGGTCTCCACGGCCGGCCAGCCGCCGCGTTTGCTCCCGTGCCGTCCCGCGTCAATCGAGAGGTGCTGCGTGCTGGCTACCGGCAGGTACGAGATCGAGCCACGCTCGTGGTAGCCAACGCGGCGGCAGATGGCCGCGCAGAAGACGTGCCGAGCGGGTCGACAACCCCTGTAGGCGCACCGATCACGGGGGCGACGACGAAGGCGAGGGGCATTCTGAACGCCGCGAAGAACGCAGCCGTCTCGGTCCGAAAGCAAGCCACCGGTGGCGCTGCCCGTGGCCCGGCGGGCAAGGCAGCAGCCAAAGATTCCGGCCTCGCCGCGGTCGCCGACATCGACGCGATCGAGCCCACCAATGCCGCCGACAGCGCGGTGCTCGACCCCGCAGCGGTCGACGACGATTTCGTCGACGAGACGGCCATCGAGGTCGATATCTCCGACGTAGAGGTCGAGGTCATCGATGTCGAGGCCGACGACGCCGCACCCGATCTCGACGACGCCGAACCCAATCTTGCCGCCGGCGCAGAGGCCGCCGAAGGCGCCCCCGGTGCGGTGGCCGCCGCACCCGGAGCCGCGAAAGAAGGCGACGACGAGGCCGAAGAGGCCGAAGACGCCGGAATCGAAGACGACGGCGAGCCGCAGGCCCAGCTGGTGTCCGCGGGCGCCACAGCCGACCCGGTCAAGGACTATCTGAAGCAGATCGGCAAGGTGCCGCTGCTCAACGCCGAGCAAGAGGTCGAGCTCGCCAAGCGCATCGAGGCCGGCCTGTTCGCCGAGGAGAAGCTCAACTCGGGCGAGAAACTCGCGGTCAAGCTCCGCAAAGAGCTTGAGTGGATCGCAGAAGACGGACGACGGGCGAAAAACCACCTGCTCGAGGCCAACCTGCGCCTCGTCGTCTCGCTGGCCAAGCGTTACACCGGCCGCGGCATGCTCTTCCTGGACCTGATCCAGGAGGGCAACCTCGGTCTGATTCGCGCCGTCGAGAAGTTCGACTACACCAAGGGCTACAAGTTCTCGACGTACGCCACCTGGTGGATCCGGCAGGCGATCACCCGCGCGATGGCCGACCAGGCCCGCACGATCCGCATTCCTGTGCACATGGTCGAAGTGATCAACAAGTTGGCCCGCGTGCAGCGTCAGATGCTGCAAGATCTCGGCCGCGAGCCCACTCCCGAAGAGCTCG
>JBOGEK010000258.1:0-9682 GCA_050743645.1 Acidothermaceae bacterium | reverse complement strand
CTATGTCGGTGCAGATCGCGCCGAGCATCTTGTCGGCCGACTTCGCTCGGCTTGCCGACGAAGCCAAAGCGCTCGAAGGCACCGCCGACTGGCTGCACGTCGACGTCATGGACTATCACTTCGTGCCCAACCTGACCCTGGGCGCGCCAGTCGTCGAGTCGCTGCACAAGGCCACGTCGTTGCCGCTCGATTGCCACCTGATGATCGACGATCCTGACCGCTGGGCGGTCAGCTACGTCGAAGCTGGCGCGGCCAACGTCACGTTCCACGCCGAGGCCGCCGACGACGTGGTCGCCACCGCGCGGACGATCAGGGCCGCGGGCGCGCGCGCCGGCCTGGCATTGAAGCCCGCGACCGAGTTCGACGACTACCGTGAGGTGCTTTCAGAGTTCGACCTGCTGCTCGTCATGACGGTCGAACCGGGTTTCGGCGGTCAGGCTTTTATGGCCGAGATGATGCCCAAAGTGGCGCAAGCCAGGCGTTTTCTGCGTGACTCCGAGGCTCAGTTGTGGATTCAGGTCGATGGTGGCGTCGCAGCTGACACCATCGAGTTGTGCGCGCAGGCCGGCGCCGACATGTTCGTCGCGGGCTCGGCGGTTTTCGGTGCGCACGATCCGGCAGCGGCAGTCACGACGCTACGCAAGCGGGCCCAGGCGGCGATCCCGTCCGGGCCTTCCTGAAAGGACGACGGTAGGGGTGACGACACCCGACGGCGGTAAGCGGCACGGCACGATCCTCGTTGTCGACGACGACGCCGACATCCGGCGTTTCGTCGAGATGAACCTGAAGCTCGAGGGCTATCGGGTCATGTCTGCGGCCGACGGCGCGATGGCGCTGGCGATGGTCGCCACTGAGGTGCCCGACTTGGTTCTTCTCGACGTGATGATGCCCGGAGTCGACGGCATCGAGGTCACCCGACGCCTGCGAGCCGACAGCCGTACAGCGACGATGCCGATCATCATGTTGACAGCCAAGTCGATGACGGCCGATCGAGTCCTCGGTCTCACGGCCGGGGCTGACGACTACATCATCAAACCGTTCGACACTCTCGAACTCGTTGCGCGAGTGCGCTCGACGCTGCGCCGCAACGCTGAGGCGCGAGCGGTGTCGCCGCTGACCAGCCTGCCGGGCAACGTCCGGATCGAAGACGAAATTGCGAACAGAGTGGCCACCAGGGAGCCGTTCGCGGTCGCTTACCTCGACCTCGACAATTTCAAGGCTTTCAACGACGCATACGGGTTTCTGCGTGGCGATCAGGTCATCCTGCTGCTGGCAACGGCGCTTCGCCGTGCCGTGGTCGGGACGACCCCGCAGCCTTTCGTCGGCCACGTCGGAGGCGACGACTTCGTGTTGGTCTGCGGGCCCGACGAGGTCGAGACCTTGTGTGAGCGAGCGGTCGACTATTTCGACGAGCACGTTCCGCAGCTTCACGACCCAGACGACGTCGCGCGCGGCGGCCTGGAAATTACCGACCGGCAAGGGGTTTTACGCAAATTCCCGCTCGTATCGGTGTCGGTCGGCGTGGCCACCAGCGAACGCCGGCATTTCGACGACTACCGAGAGGTCGTCGTCGTCGCCACCGAAATGAAGGGCGTCGCGAAAGGTGAGGTCGGGTCGGCGATCGCTGTCGACCGTCGTGCGCTGTAGGCGAGTGCTCAACACCTCGCCAGCTTGTGGGAGACTGACGTTCGTACAGCAACGCGCGCTCCGGGGTCGGTGTAATTCCGAACCGGCGGTGACAGTCCGCGACCCGGCTGACAGGCCTCTTTCGGGGTTGGCCAGCCGGTTGACTCGGTGAAATTCCGAGACCGACGGTTAAAGTCCGGATGGGAGGCAGCGCGCGGGCGGTCCGCGCGGCATGCGTGCGCGGGCTCGTTCGCACCTGCCACCCTCGTCCCGGTAACCGCCCGATGGGCAAGGAGACCGGATGGCACCGGACGCCGCACCGGGAGTGGCCCCGGATTTGGCAGAGTTCGGCACAGAGCACGAAGTCGCCGCGATGCGGCGCGCCATCGCGCTGGCCGAGCGTGGCCTCGGATCAACCAGCCCCAATCCCATCGTCGGCTGCGTGATTTTGGACGCCGAGGGGCGTCCGGTGGGCGAGGGTTTCCACGAACGCGCGGGCGGTCCGCACGCGGAGATCGTCGCCTTGCGCGCCGCGGCCGATCGGGCGCGCGGTGGCACCGCCGTCGTCACGCTCGAACCATGCGCGCACACCGGTCGTACCGGGCCATGCACCAAAGCACTGATCCACGCCGGAATCCGCCGCGTCGCCTATGCCGTCGACGATCCAAGTGCGCTGGGTCGCGGCGGCGCCGACGCCTTGCGAGCCTCCCGCATCGAGGTCGTCGGCGGGCTTCTCGAAGGCGCTGCTGCGCGCTCGAACGAGGCGTGGTTGCATCGGGCGCGTACCGGCCGGCCCTTCGTCGTTTGGAAATACGCGGCAACGCTCGACGGGCGCGTCGCCGCAGCCGACGGCACGAGCCGATGGATCACCGGTGAGGCAGCCCGCCACGACGTTCATGTGTTGCGATCGCGTGCCGACGCTGTGGTCGTCGGCACCGGAACCGCGCTTGCCGACGATCCAGCGCTGACGGTGCGCCTCGACAATGTCTCGATATCGAGACAACCGCTGCGAGTCGTGGTCGGACGACGGCAGCTTCCGCCGTCGGCAAAAGTGCTCGACGATAGCGCTCCGACGGCCATGATGACCGAGCGCAACCCTGAAACCGTGCTGAAAATGTTGGCAGAGCGCGACGTCGTCAGCGTCTTGATCGAAGGCGGTCCCACGTTGGCGGGCGCGTTCATGGCAGCCGGGTTGATCGACAAGGTCGTCGCGTACATCGCACCGGCGTTCCTCGGCAGCGGGAAGTGTTCGCTCGGCGACGCCGGAATCGCGACGATCGGCGACGCGTTGCGATGGCACATCGATGCCGTCGACTTGGTTGGCGCCGACATCCGCGTCGTCGCATCACGCGCCGCGGCGGGGGAGTAGCCGATGTTCACTGGGATCGTCGAAGAACTGGGCACAGTCGTCGGCGTCGAGCCCACCGGGTCGGACGCCGTTCGGCTGCGCGTCGCCGGCCCGCTCGTCACCGCCGATGTCGCCGACGGTGATTCGGTTGCCGTCTCTGGTGTGTGTCTCACGGTCGTGGAGTTCGGCGACGGCGAGTTTGCCACCGACGTGATGCGCGAAACCCTTATGCGGTCGACACTTTCTGACGCGACCACTGGCACCCGCGTCAATCTCGAACGTGCCGTCACCTTGCAAACGCGCCTCGGTGGGCATCTCGTGCAAGGCCACGTCGACGGTACCGGCAGCATCCTCGCTCGCGACCACACGCCCCAGTGGGACGTCGTGCGTGTCTCCGTGCCTCCCGACCTTTCTCGTTATGTCGTAGAGAAAGGCTCGATAGCAGTCGATGGCGCATCCCTGACCGTCGTCGAGATCGACGATAATTCGTTCACCGTGAGCCTGATTCCGACCACGTTGCAACGCACCACGCTCGGAGCGAAGGTGACCGGTGATCAGGTCAATATCGAGGTCGACGTGATGGCCAAGTACGCCGAGAAACTCATCGCCGCGCAACGCACCGAACGGGACGGGTGACGTCACTATGCACTGGCTCTACGCAGCGTCGGTAACCATCGGCGGGCACCAGATCACCTATCGCGAGATCGCGGGCAACCTGATCGGTCTGGCATCGGCGATAGGCGGCATGCGCCGGCGAGTTTGGGCCTGGCCGGTCGGCATCGTCGGCAACGTCTTGCTTTTCACGGTCTTCTTGGGCACCGCACTTGGGCAAGGCAGTCAAGCACCGCTCGTCGGGCAAGCCGGCCGCCAGGTTTTCTTCGCCATCACCAGCGTGTACGGCTGGTACAGGTGGTCGAACTCCAAACGTGCCGGCGCCTCGGTTCCAGCGGTTGTCCCGCGGTGGGCCACCGCACGAGAGCGCATTGCCTACCTCGTCTTCGCCGCTGTCGCTGTCGCTGTTTGCGACGTTGCGTTCCACGTCATCGGCGAGGGATTCGCCGTGCGCTGGTGGTACTACCTCGCCGATTCGTGGATTTTCGTAGGTTCGATGGTGGCCACTTTCGCGATGGCCAGAGGTTGGGTCGACTTCTGGTTGTGCTGGATCGCGGTCGATCTGGTCGGCGTCCCCGAATTGCTTCATTTCCAGTACTACCCGTCGGCGACCCTCTACGCGATTTACGCGGGCTTCGTCGTCTGGGGCTTCTTCGTCTGGCGGCGGGCGGCGCGAGACGAGCCGTACCCGTCGCCGTTGACACCCGTACAGGAGGCTGTCGGATGACGTTCGACCCGATCGACAAGGCAGTCGCCGACATCGCGGCGGGCCGTGCCGTCATCGTGGTCGACGACGAAGACCGTGAGAACGAAGGCGATCTCGTCGCTGCTGCGTCGCGGGCGACACCGGAGTTGATCGCATTCATGGTGCGGCACACGAGTGGTGTGTTGTGCGTGCCGATGGAGGGCAAAACCCTTGACCGGCTCGGGCTTCCGCCGATGACCGCACGCAACGAAGACAAGAAGCAAACCGCGTACACAATCTCGGTCGACGCCAGAAATGGCGTCACCACAGGGATTTCGGCGGCTGATCGTGCACACACCGTCAAGGTGCTCGCAGATTCTGCCACCGAACCGTACGAACTGACCCGCCCCGGTCATGTGTTTCCGCTGCGTGCTGTTGACGGCGGGGTTTTGCGACGTACCGGTCACACCGAAGCGGCCGTCGACCTCGCGCGGCTGGCAGGACTCACCCCGGCAGGCGTGATTAGCGAGGTCGTCGACGACGACGGATCGATGGCCAGATTGCCCCGGCTGACGCGATTTGCCGAAGAGCATGGCCTCGCCATCGTCTCGATTGCCGATCTCGTCGCCTACCGGCGCCGCGCTGAGAGCACAGTCGAACGTGTCGTCGAAGCTCGGCTCCCGACGCCGCACGGTCCGTGGCGGGCCGTCGGCTATCGCAGCACACTCGACGGCACCGAGTTGGTCGCGCTGGTCGTGGGCGATATCGGCGACGGCGAAGACGTGTTGGTGCGTGCGCATTCTGAATGCCTGACAGGTGATGTGTTCGGGTCACTTCGATGTGACTGCGGCCCGCAGCTCGATGCCGCGATGACCCTCATTGCTGCCGAAGGCAGGGGAGTGGTGCTTTATATCCGCGGTCACGAGGGCCGCGGGATCGGGTTGTTGCAAAAGCTGCACGCATATCGGCTGCAAGATGGCGGTGCCGACACCGTCGACGCCAATCTCGAGCTCGGCCTGCCCGCTGATGCGCGCGACTACGGCACCGGCGCGCAAGTGCTCGTCGACCTTGGCGTGCGATCGATGCGGTTGCTGTCGAACAATCCTGCGAAGCGCGCCGGTCTCGAGGGTTGGGGGTTGCGGGTCGTTGGCCGGGTGCCGCTACCGACGCATGCCAACCCCGATAACCTCCGCTACCTGCTCACCAAACGTGATCGCTTGGGCCACGATTTGCAGCTGCCACAAGCGCTCCCACAGCCACTGACAGCGGTTGTCGGCGAACACCCTGCTTTCGACGAACAGAGTGGAGGACTCTCATGAGCGGTGCCGGCCGGCCCGAGCCGACCACGGTTGACGCCCAGGGACTCACGCTCGGCATCGTCGCGACGAGGTGGAATGCGAACGTCGTCGATCAACTTCTTGGCCGAGCGATCGAGGCCGCACGGGCCTGTGGCGTTACAGATCCGACCGTCGTCCGCGTTGCCGGCGCGATTGAGATCCCTGTCGTCGCCCAGCAGTTAGCTGTCGACCACGACGCCGTCGTGTGCCTCGCGACCGTGATCCGCGGCGGCACGCCGCACTTCGAATATGTCTGCGATGCCGTCACCGCGGGCCTGACTCGAATCGCATTGGACGCCGCGACCCCTGTCGGTAATGGTGTGTTGACATGTGACAGCCTTGCTCAGGCGCTCGACCGATCTGGAGCGCCCGACAGCATCGAAGACAAGGGGTGGGAGGCAACGGTGGCCGCGCTCGACGCCGCGCTCGTGTTGCGCGAACTGCGACATCGTCGTCCCGCCGTCGGCCCAGGCTTCGCCCAGCCGGCCAATAGCTGATCCCCAGTCTTCGTATCGAAAGGCATTTGCTGTGCTGTCTGTCGTCTTGCCCAAGGGCTCGCTCGAACGAGCGACCCTCGATTTGTTCGACGCCGCTGACCTTGCGGTCAGTCGTGGTTCCGACCGCGACTACCACGCCGCGATCGACGATCCCCGCATCGGCACCGTGCGTTTCCTTCGACCACAAGAGATTCCCACCTACGTCGAGCAGGGTCTTTTCGACCTCGGCATCACCGGCCGCGACTGGATCACCGAGACCGAGGCCGACGTCGTTTCGCTCGGCGAACTCGAATATTCCAAAGCGACGTCCAATCCAGTGCGGATAGTCCTCGCTGTCATGAACGACAACCCCGCCCAGCGTGGCGAGGAGTTGCCCGACGGTGTCCGCGTCTCGACCGAGGTGCCGCAGTTGACCCGGCGCTATTTCGAGAAAATCGGAGTCAAGGCAACGATCGTGCCCAGCTATGGCGCCACCGAGGCGAAGGTACCTGACATCGTCGATGCGATTGTCGACGTCACCGAGACCGGCACCAGCTTGAAGAAGCACGGCTTGAAGATCATCGACACGTTGCTCACGTCGCGCACCGAGCTCATCACCAACGCGGCCGCGTACGCCGACACCGAAAAGCGCGCTGCGATGGAAGACGTCATGCTGCTGCTTCGTGGCGCGATTCAGGCTCGTGGCAAGGTGCTCATCAAGCTCAACGTCGACGACGCCAACCTTGCCGCGGTGCTCGCGGTGTTGCCCGCCATGGGCTCGCCGACGGTGACGGCACTGGCTTCCGGTGACATGCACGCGATCGAGTCGGTAGTGGCCAAGAAGGGCGTCAATACGCTGATCCCGACGCTGAAGTCGGCAGGCGCCCGCGACATCCTCGAAATCCCGATCTCCAAGATCGTCGAATAGTCCGCCGCCCACTCTCCGAAGCCCCAGGGGTGATCAAGGGAGGATCGGGCATGGCAACCAGGCAATCTGCTGTCTCACGCAGTTAGGAGGTCGCCATGGGTTTGGACGATCTGGAGAAGAAGGCAGGAGCCGAAACGGGCACGCTCGAGGGCGACGCCAAGCAGAAGGCCGAGGCCGAAGCGAAGCAGAACGCGCCCAAGTACGAGCAAGAGGGCAAGGACTTCGCCGAGAAGGAAGCGAAGGATCTGAAGTCCAAGCTGTAAAAGCTCCAATCAGAACGGCGAAAATGCGGTTGCCGTCAGCGCCACGAATTCGGTCTCCGGATCGTGGGCCGCGAGCGTTCCCTGCGGGTCGCCGCTGACAATCAGGTTGGCCCGCTCGCGCGTGTCGTGTTCGGCGTAATGCCGCGTTTCGCCGTCAATCCACTTCGCCCAGAATTCGCGCATCGCCTCGCCGTCCCGTTCGATACCGCGGCGCAGTCGCAGGTCGGCGGGAGTCTCGACCCAGATCGCGGCTGAAAGGTCGGCGGCGAACTCCCGCCGGGCAGCGCCCACTCCCTCGACCACGACGGCGGCCGCCGCAGGCACGTCGTGCCATTCGGCGAAAGTGCGCGCTACCCAGTCGTAGCGCTGGTACCGACCCGTGGCGCTCTGGCTCAACGGCGCGATCACTTGGTCGAGCAGTCGCGGCCACCACTCGAACTGGTTGTCCCAGCTTGCGAAATCGTCGGTGTGCACGACCGGCGCGCCGCCTAACGCGGCCGAGAGCCTGCGGGCGAAGGTCGACTTGCCCGATCCACCGGGTCCGTCGACCGCCACAAGCCGGGTTTGGCCACACGACGGCGACAGCTTGAGAATTTGCGCCGCCAAGTCGACATATCGCTGCACCCGGGGCGGACCGCTCGCGCTCATCGGTCGCCGACGCTACCAAGCTGAGCGCCCATGCGCGGCGCCTGGTACCCTCGACAGGCGACCGGTGGCGCACTCGTGTGCGGCACCTGCAAGTGGAGCTTCATTCGATCTCCCACCTCGCGGGCCCCTGAAGCCGGCAGGTTCGGTCGGCGGATCGTGGTCGTTGACCGCGGTCCTGATCGTGGCGGTTGCGCCGCGGTTACGAGGCGGCGCCCGACAGGCGTCGTCCGGCCATCGATTGAAGCCCCCGCGCATGTCGCGCCGGGGCTTTTTGCATTCGCCCGGCGCAACGATCGCCACTTTAGTCAAACTCGTGGGAGGTCCCATCAGCGTCGAGCCCCGCATCAACGACCGGATCCGCGTTCCTGAGGTTCGCCTCGTCGGTCCCAACGGCGAGCAGGTCGGTATCGTCCGTATCGAAGATGCTTTGCGTCTTGCAGAAGAAGCAGATCTCGATCTCGTCGAGGTCGCACCCATGGCCCGGCCCCCGGTGGCCAAGCTCATGGACTACGGCAAGTTCAAATACGAGTCAGCGGTGAAAGCCCGCGAGGCCCGCAAGAACCAGACGCAGACCGTCATCAAAGAGATGAAGCTCCGACCCAAGATCGATACGCACGATTACGAGACCAAGAAGGGTCACGTCGTGCGCTTCCTCAAAGAAGGCGACAAGGTCAAGATCACCATCATGTTCCGCGGTCGCGAGCAGTCGCGGCCAGAGATGGGCGCCCGCCTCTTGCAACGATTGGCGGACGACGTCGTCGACCTCGGCTTCGTCGAGTCGGCGCCCAAGCTCGACGGCAGAAACATGATCATGGTGCTTGGGCCCCACAAGAAGAAGTCCGAGTTCAAAGCCGAGAAGGCAGCAGAACACGGATCGGACGCCGGGCAGCCGGCACCCGATGCCGCTGCCGGGTAACCGGCTGCGCCCCGAACCGCGCTCGAACCGAACCCCGCTCGAACCGATACGCGCTCGAACCGATACGCGCTCGAACCGATAGAGGAGAACCCGGCCACCATGCCGAAGATGAAGACCCATAGCGGCTCCAGCAAGCGATTCCGCATTACCGGTACGGGCAAGATCTTGCGTCAGCGGGCCAACCGCAGGCACTACCTCGAGCACAAGCCGTCGACCCTCACCCGGCGTCTCGACGGCGAGGTCGTGGTGACGCCGTCCGACGCCAAGCGCGTCAAGAAGATGCTCGGTCGCTAGACCCCTCGACCTCGCCCGCAACCGGTGTGCTGACTTGCCACCGGCCAGATCAAGGAGTTCCACGTGGCACGCGTGAAAAGGGCTGTCAACGCCCAGAAGAAGCGCCGGGTCGTCCTCGAGCGCGCCAGCGGGTACCGCGGCCAGCGGTCGCGGCTGTACCGCAAGGCGAAAGAACAACTGCTTCACTCTGCGACCTACAGCTACCGCGACCGCAAAGCGCGCAAGGGTGACTTCCGTCGGCTGTGGATCCAGCGCATCAACGCAGCTGCACGGTCGCACGATCTGACCTACAACCGGCTGATTCAGGGGCTGAAGCTGGCCGGCGTCGAGGTCGACCGCAAGATGCTCGCCGAACTCGCGGTGTCCGACGAGAACGCATTCGCCGCGCTCGTCGAAGTGGCCCGCGCCGCCCTTCCTGCGCAGGCTGCTGCGGGTAGCGAGTCGGCCGTCTGAACGGCAGCCCCGATTCGCGCGATGTGCGTCACGAGACGCGAGGCGAGCTGACCGACGTCCGCTCGCCTCGCGTGAAGACCGCCCGCAGGTTACTCT
>JBOGEK010000257.1:0-1782 GCA_050743645.1 Acidothermaceae bacterium | reverse complement strand
CGTGGACGCAGTAGCTGACGAGCGCTACTGCGGCATCCGACCGAGTACCTTTTAGCACGCTTTGCTCTGCGGCGTATACGCAGCAGAGCAAAGCATCTCGAACACAGACACGCGGCGCCTTGGAGGCGGGCAGCTTCGCACAGCCCGACCTGAGCTGGCCCTAGCTGTCGGGCTGTTGTGTCCTGCTCAGGCTCGCATTGACGGGCTTCGGCAACGTGGGGTCGCCGAACCAGGAGCCGCGTGACATCACGGCGGCGACGCATAGTTCGGAATCGAGCACCACCAGGTCGGCAATCTTCCCAACCTCGATCGATCCCACGCGGTCGTCGACACCGATGGCCCGCGCCGGTGTCAACGACGCGGCCAGGCTCGCCTGCTCAATCGGAAGACCGATCACCTGCACGGCGCGACGGAAGGCGACGTCCATCGTCATGGTGGAGCCGGCGATCGTCTCGCCGTCATCGAGACGAGCGATGCCGCCTGCCACCTGAATGTCGAGCGGCCCTAGCTGATAAGCCCCATCGGGCATTCCAGCAGCGCTGACGGCGTCGGTGATCAGCGCCACCCTGCCCGCGCCGACCATCTTGAAGACCAGCGAAATCAACGTTGGATCAACGTGGAAGCCATCGTTGACCAGTTCGAGGATCGCCTCGTTGTCTGATAGCAACGCGTTGGCCGCCGTGGGGTCGCGGTGCTGCAGGCCGCGCATCGCATTGAACAAGTGGGTCGCCACGGAAGCGCCACGGTTCAGTGCGGATCGGGCATCAGGAGCGTCGGCGTCGGTATGCCCGACGGCCGCGATAATGCCTTGATCCGCGAGCCATTTCACCGCGTCGAGCCCACCGGGAAGTTCGGGCGCGAGGGTGACCATGCGAATGGTCCCGCGGCCGGCCGCCACAAGCTGCTCGAGCAGCGGCAATTCGGGTGCTCGTAAAAGCGCCGGGTCGTGCGCGCCGCATCGCGCTGTCGAAAGAAACGGGCCCTCGAGGTGCAGGCCCGCGAGCGTGCCGTCTTCGACGAGCCCAGCCAGCTCGGAGACCTGCTTTTCGAGGTCGGGAATCGCTGCGGTTACCCCGCTCGCGATGTTGGTGGTCGTGCCGTGCGCTCGGTGGAAGTCGATCGCCCGCAACGCTTCCTGCGGGTCGCCAGTCGTGAAGCTCGCGCCGCCACCGCCGTGCACGTGCATATCGACGAACCCCGGCACGATGTACGCGCCCCCGAGATCGAAAGTCTCGGACGTCGAGTTAGCGAATTCATTGCCAGGAACTTCGTCGGCCGATGACCCGAATGCGGTGATTCGCTCGCCTGTGGTGAGCAACCAGCCGTTCGAGATCACCGCGTTCGGCCGCACCAACGTGACGTTGCGCAAGAGCGTCACCCGACAATCCTCCTGTCGCGCGGTGAGTAGCTCAGGCGCGCCTCGTAGCGATTGGTATAGACCATACCGTCAGGCATGGCCGAGACCAAGGGTCGTCGGTTTCAGTTCCGCAACATTGGTGGGGCGCGCGGGCACGTCAGCGCGCTCCTGACGGCCCTCAGCCGGTTCTCCGGGCCCGTTCAGGAACTTCCCAGGATCGTCGTCGACTCTAGGGAGATGGCAATGGCTGGAACCGAACCGGCACGGCTGCTCGTGGTCGACGACGAACCGAACATCCTCGAACTGTTGACCGCGACGCTGCGGTTCAGCGGGTTCGAGGTTGCGAGCGCGCCGGACGGCTACTCCGCTCTGACGATCGCGCGCACCTTCGAACCAGATCTCGTGCTGCTCGACGTGATGATGCC
>JBOGEK010000256.1:0-2868 GCA_050743645.1 Acidothermaceae bacterium | reverse complement strand
ATTACGGCGACCGCTGCGATGACAACCGCAGCCAGCGCCGACACGATGCGATGTCTGCGGACGAGCCGGGCGAACCGGCATGCCACCGAAGCGGTGGCTGACGTCTCGTTCTGTAACAAGCCTGACGTCATTCGCGACCCGGCGTCGAATCGTCGGATGCGCCACCCTCGTGCCGGCCTTGTGGCTCATGGAGTTGTGGGTCAACTAATTGTGGGTTGGGCTGCTGGTCACGGGCCTGTTTGCGCTGTTGCTCCGCGCGAATTCGCACCTGCTGAAGGAAAGCTTCGTCGTCGTCGGGGTTCGTTGGTGTCGTGTATCGCCCGCGAGTGGCGCGGTACCGGCCGCCGACGCCGCTGCCAATGCCGCTGGCCGGCACCCGAGTGCCTTGTCGCCGAATGCCTTGCGGGCGGCCCAGAATGAGCCACAGCAACGATCCGACGTCGGGCAGGATCAACACGATGACGAACCAGACCATCTTCGGCAGGTTGCGGCAGGCGTATTCGTCACTGACGATGACGTCGACCAGGCAAAAGAGCCAGAGGGCAAGCAGCAGGAGTCCGGCAGCGCCGTCGAACAGCAGCATTGAGCCTCCGAGTCGCGCCTCAGGTTCACGCCTCAGGCGCAACCAGGTTAGCCGAACAACGTAGGCTCGGACGCCGAGACGAGCCCGCCGAAGCGGGCGCTTGAGAACTGACCGCGGGGGTCGAATGAGTTACCGGCAGTCACCGATGTCTGCGCGCGGCTCGCGTGGGCGTCGCTCCGGCCCGCCTGCCGGGCCGATCGTCGCGGGCGTCGTGTTCCTCGTCGTCGTCGCGATCGGACTGGTTTTGTGGCATCCGTGGTCTTCGTCGTCCGCTCGAAACGGTGCCGGCGGCGGCGGTGTCGACAACGGGCAGGGTTCGGGCGCCTCGAAATCCAATCCGGGCGCGACCGCGCAGGCCTTCGCAGCGGGCTGGAGCAAGCACCAATTCAGCGCAGTTGCCTATGTGGGCGGTCTCTCCGATGCCGACGTGGCGACGGCGTACGACGCGATCACCAAAGAACTCGATGCGCAGTCTGTGACGGTCACTGCTGACCCGGTGACGTCGGTTGCCAGCAAGGACGACGTCGACCAGTCGACACTGCACGTGACCTGGACCATGCCGGGCGGACAGACATGGGCGTACGACACCTCCGTCGAACTCGACCTCGTCGACGCTGCGTGGTTGGTCAAGTGGGCGCCGTCGGTCGTGCAGCCCACTCTCGACACCGGCGACACGCTTCGATACAGCAAGGTCGAGCCAACGCGGGCAACAATTCTCGACGGTGCGGGGCAACCGCTGATCGTCGACCGGCCGGTCGTCGACATCGGCATCGAGCCCGACAAGGCCGGACCCGACCCAGCCGCCACGGCGAATCAGTTAGCGGCGATCGTGCACGTCGACGCCGCATCGCTCGCAGCCCGAGTGAAAGCTGCTCCGCCGACGCAGTTCGTTGACGTAATTACCTTGCGGCAGAACGATTTCACCCCGGTGCAGACCGCCGTGAGCGCGCTGCCGGGGGTCATCTTGCATCACATCGACGAGCCGCTGAGTCCCTCACACGACTTCGCGCGCGCATTGCTCGGGACCGTCGGACCGGTCACCAAGGAAATCGTCGACGGATCGCACGGCCGTTACGTCGCTGGAGATGTGGGCGGGCTTTCGGGCCTCGAGAAGCAGTTCGATTCAACCCTCGGCGGCACCCCGGGATACGAGATCGACGTCGTTCATTCGTCGTCGGGCGGCAGCACGCCGCTGCCGACCCCGGTCGGGAAGAAGCCGGTCGTCGCCGGTCAACCGCTGCGCACGACGCTCGACCAGCGGGTGCAAAACGCGGCCGATACGGCGCTTTCGACCATCACTGACCAGCCGAGCGCGCTCGTGGCGATCGACGTCCCGACCGGCCACGTCGTGGCGGTGGCGAACGGGCCGAATGGCGGCGGCTACGACACCGCGTTGCTCGGCCAGGTGCCGCCCGGCTCGGCCTTCAAAGTCGTGACGACGACGGCGTTGCTGGAGCAGGGTTTCGACGTGAACACCCCGGTGCCGTGCAAGGCGAACATCGTGGTTCAGGGCAAGAGCTTTCACAACTACGAGGGCGAAGAGCTCGGCAGCCCGCCGTTTCGCACCGACTTCGCGCAGTCGTGTAACACGGCATTTATCAGCCTGGCAAGCAAAGTCGCCGGCCCGATCTTGCCCAACACGGCGAAGTCGCTAGGCATCGGGGCCTGCTATTCGCTCGGAACCGCGGCATTTGCCGGCAGCGTTCCGCCGCCCGCGACCGACGTCGATCTGGCTGCGGCATCGTTCGGCCAGGGCACGATCACGGTCAGTCCGCTGAGCCTTGCGGTTGCTGCGGCCACGGTGGCCCGCGGTAGCTACGTGAGCCCGTCGTTGATTTCGAACGCCGCAACAGGCAACTGTGCCGATGGGTCGGCGGGTTCTGCGTCGTCGGGTGGCTCTGCGTCGTCCGGTCCAATACCTGGCGGCGTGATCGCTCAGTTGCATTCGCTGATGCGAGATGTCGTGACCTCGGGCACGGCTACCGTGCTCGCCAAGGCGCCGGGCGGTCCGGTGATGGCCAAGACCGGCACGGCCGAATACGGCGGGGGCGCCAAGCCGAAGACGCACGCCTGGCTGATCGGCTTTCAGGGCAACCTCGCGTTCGCCGTCTACGTGCAGGACGGCCAGAGCGGTGGCACCGTCGCAGCCCCGATCGCGCTGAAGTTCTTGCAGAGTCTCGCTGCCGGATAGAACACCCGGCCGGGCATCGAGTGGAGCACCCGGCCCCGCATCGAGTGTCGAGTATGTGGGGCCAAATCGCCGAAAGGGTGCCCACATACTCGAC
>JBOGEK010000255.1:0-6120 GCA_050743645.1 Acidothermaceae bacterium | reverse complement strand
CGAGGCGACGTCGGACCGGTGTCGGAGCGAACCTGCGGCACGCTACATCGGCGCCGTCGAGACACGCCCTCCGGACGGCCAGCCCGTTGTAGTTCCGCCTTTGGCTGCCGTCGGTTCCACGCCGCGGAACAAAATCCCAACGGGCCGCCACATTTGGACGTGCGCTCTACGCCACGTGGCGCCACACAGTCTTGGTGCAGCGCCGACCTGAGTCAGTACCGTTTGCGCAGCACGGGAAGCCGACACACGCCGCGGAGGTTACGGCGTTTCGCCGGTCGACACCTCCGCTGAACTTCGTGCGGCTTTGCGCACGGAGGTGGCGAGGCTGCGGGCGATCGACAACAGCGTCGACCGGATCCGAGGCGTCGGGGACGTGTTGCCGCTGTTGGCGTCGGCGTAGGCCCGCGTCGTCGACGTGCACTTGTCCGCGGTAACGCGGCTGCAGGCGCAGGGCTGGTCGTAGTCGCGAGGCGCCCTACTTTGCGGGTGGAGCCCGGCTCGTCCACCCACGTGCTTGGCTAGCAGCCCGCGCTACCGAGGTGCAGTCGCGAAGTTGGCAACGAGGCCCCGGTGTGAGTGACAATCAAGGTGAGGCATACCTGTGCGTTGGGCACCAGGAGCCCACCGAGGTAGGTGGAGTCTCTGTCAGGACACCCATCGAAAATCACATTGGTGGCTATCCACGGCCCGACATCGGGAGGCGCGCCACTCGTCCATACTCCTGCGGGTACCCATGCCAGGTAACTACCCGGGGTCGTGAGCTGGACGGCCACCGGGGACGTCCCTGCCGTGAGGTAAACCGGGGCCTTCCGGAAGTAGTGCGGACCGGCAGCGGGAACGCGAAGTCCGACGTCCGACGCAGCATAGGCGAGTGGCTTATCGCCTAGACCTTCGAACGTGAGCCCGTCAGGGCTGAGCGGGCTCGGCGCATTGCCTTGAGTCGAATCAGAGCAGGTCAACTCCACCGCACGGTTCGTCGGCATCACCGAGGCCGAGGAGGCCACTGAAGGTGCGCGGTTCGTAGCCGAAGTCGCCGACGTTCCCCTGCCGGTCGCGTGCCTGGTGCAAGCGGCAAGACAGCACACAGCAGCTACCGATCCCACCGCTTGGCCAACCCGGCGCTTGCCCACCACAGCAGTATCGACGGAGGACGCGCGAACGGCTGCCGTCAGCCCCGGCGGCCTTTGACCGCGGAGTCGATCTTGGGACCCGGCCCGATTCCGGCAACATCACTAGCCGAACGCGCCGCCAGCTGAGTACGGCTCCTAAGACTGACGGGATGGGCCTAATCCGGCAGGCTTCCGCACGATCCTCGAAGCTCATACGTGGGACCAGGAGAGTCGTGCTCAGCGGCCGAATAGTCGTTGCCAGTGGTGTCCGGCGTCGCTGGTGGCATATAGCGCTCTGGTGGTTCCGTTTGAGGTGGTGATGTCCGTGGTGAGCAGAGCGCGGCCCGCGTCGAGCGCTTGCAGGCCGGTGGATGCTCCGAGCGGCTCAGCGCTGTCGGCAACCGACCAATGTTGGCCTGCGTCTGTGCTGACCTGGGTCGTGACGCCGGCGCCGGTGGCCGAGGCGATCCACCAGGTACGGTCGGTCGGTGTGGCGATCTGCGCGCCCGTCTGCGGGTAGCTGTTCGCGGGCACGGCGGGCAGTTGAAGGTCGACGCTCGCCCCCGCTTGCCAGCTGACGCCGGCGTCGCTGCTGGTGTCGAACCCGATGCTGACCTTGGTGCCGGTGACGGTTTCGCTCGCCAGCACCGCGTGAGTGGGGTCCGCGAATGTCGGCAGGGTGAACAGGCACTGGACGGCGGTGTTCTCGCCAGAAGGGCAGCGGGCCGACCCCGCCGGGGGCGGTGCCTCTTCCGTCCAGTGAACTCCGCCGTCATCGGTGGTGAAGAAGCCACCGGCCACGCCGAACTCCGCGGCCGGGACGCCGGTTGCGGCAAACCCGCGAGTAGCTGAGGTGAACATCATCGGTAGCTCGAACGGACCTGACGGTGGCATCCCGGACGCCGCCGGTGGCGGCCCGATGTAGATGGTTCGCCATGACGCGCCGGCATCGGTGCTGACCTGCAACGCCATGTCGGCTGCGGTGGCTTCGACGTTCTCGGCGAACGCCAGCCGTGGAGTGACCAGCTGAATCCACTCGGCGTCGCCGCCATGGTCACCGTGCCCGCCGCCAGCCACTTCGCTCCACGTCTTCCCGCCGTCGGAAGTGCGGTAGATCACCACTGCCAGGTCGCCGACGTCCCAAGTCGTCACCCAGCCGGTGCTCGGGCTCAGGAACGACGCGGTATCGAAGGTCGGGTACACCCCGCCCTCGGTTGGCTGGCGCGTCGGTGGCGGCGTCGCGTCGCGCCAGTGCGTCAGGTCGGTGCTCAGCCACAACGTCGACGGCTTCGAATCTTGGAAACCGCCGCCGGCCGGTGCCACCCCCACCACGCCGACGCCGTGTTCGACGTCGACCAGCGTCACGTCCGGCGCCGAAACCGCGGGCCGCACTGAGAAGTTGGATGCGGCAGGATCGGGCGGCGAACCGATTGGTGTCGGCGGCATCGTCAACACAACGGATGGCACTGCTGACACGGCAGCCGCCGTCGATGCGGTGCGCGGACGGTCGCCAGCACCACACCCTGCCAGCGTCACGGCAAGCGCGAACGCGGTAGCAACGCTGGTGTACGCACGGGTGCGGGCCGACGTGTTCATAAGGCGCCCATCCGTCCAGGCTTTCGCTGGTGGCTTCGTCGCGCTTGTCCTTTCGTCCCAGGACGCGCCACCACCGGTACCGGTTGCCTCATCGGCTGGGAGTAACCGCCCCTCGGCGCAAGAAATGCCGTCTGACGTGGCCCCGCGAATGGGTCGCCCTCATCGCGGCCCTCGTCGGTGTCGCGGTGGCTACCATCGCCTCGCTCGGCCCGGCGTGGTATGTCACGCACCGGTCCGTAGCGCGCATCCTCGCGGAAGAGTAGGCCGCCCGACCCCGCCACGCCTGGCAGTCGCGATCGTCTGCACGGCAAACCACCACATCCGGCGCTGAGTTCGGCGGCGGGACGGGGCAGGGGGTGCTTTTAGGGCTGGTTGCGGCCGCAAGCAAGTGGACGGGCATCCGCGGCTTGCATACGAGCTGAGCCGTAGGCTGCTTGTCGACCTTTCGGGGGTGCGCTGTGGCCGATGTGATCAGCGGTGGTGGCGATGCGCCGAGGCGTTCGTGGCGTTCTCGACGCGTCGCCGCTGTGGTCGTCGCTGTGGTCGTAGGCGGCGGCTTGATCTGGCTGGTAGTTCACGGTCGTGGCCGCGCTGGTGGGGGCGCGGCGCCTGCGCCGTCGCCACCGTCAGCGGGTGTGCCGAGCTCGCCGTCGATCTCCTACCCCGCCGATTACACCGCGCGCTCGGTGGCGGGTCGGACTGGCATCGTGGTGTTGACCGCAGGAGCGGAGTTGGAGCTGGTCGGGCTGGACGACGGGCACGTCACGCCGGTGCTTTCCGCCGCCAAAGGAGCTCCCGGCCACACGGTCGCGACCACGCCGAGTAGTGCGCGACTGCTGCGGAGCGGCACGGCCACGATCGTGATCTCCTGCGACACAGCCGTATGCTCGCCCGCGCCGATCTACGCAGTGGCTGACGGTTCGACCTCCGCCATCGCGCTCGGCCGGCATGATTCCGCAGCCCCAGGAGCGGATGGCACTGTGCTGCTGCTCGACCAGACCGACCCGCAAGGGCAACCGGATACCGCGGTGACCACCGCCGTCCCCGTCAACCTTGCTGCTACGAAAGTCGGGGCCGCGTTCGCGACCCGCGGGCAGCAGGGAATTCTCGCAGGACTGACCAGCGGGATGCTCGTGGTCGGACCAACTGGTGGCTCGCTCGTCGACCCGGTCACGGGCGCAACGAGCCAAATTTTTCCCGGGCTCGTGCAGGCAGCTGATGCCACGACGGTCGTGTCGACCTACACCGACGGCTGCACCGTCGTGCGGTGCGTGTTGAACTGGACGGACCTCACGAGCGGTACCACAACCACCGTGCAGCTGCCGGCGGGTGAGGCTGCGGGCGCGCTCGGCGTGTTCAGCCCGGACGGGAAAACACTCGCGCTCGACGTGTTCGAGGGTGGCGATGTGACCACCGGAGCGCCGATCGGGCAACGCGTCTACCTGCTGCGCGCCCACGCAAACGCGGTGCCTGTGGTCGGCTCCGCCGTCCGGGGCGACACAATGTTGAACCTCGCCTGGAGCCTCGACGGAACACAGCTGATCTTGGACGCTACCCCTTTCGGCCACCCAGACCGCCACAGCATCGCAGTCGCGGCCATCGATCACCCGATCGTCAAGAGGGTGCGCGCCTCGTCGTTCCCAGGTTCTACCGTCGCGACCTGGTGACGGGCAACGCGACGACCAGCGGATTCGCACGGGTCGCGACCGAGGCTTCGGTACTGACCGCGACCGTCCGGGGTGTAAGCACAGGCCAGACCAGTTTTCGAGGCGCGGCAAACTGAGACCAAAACTGAGACCACGCCTCCGCGCGGCTAATCGGTCCCTGAAATAGTGAAGGGCCTCGGATCGCGTTTCCGCTGGTCAGAGGCCCTTTGTGGCGGTGGAGGTGGGATTTGAACCCACGGAGAGCGTAAACCCTCACACGCTTTCGAGGCGTGCGCCATCGGCCACTAGGCGACTCCACCGCGTGCAAGCCTAGCGGACACGGCCAGTCGTTAACCGCTGACCGCTTGTTCGGGCAACTGCTCGGTGTTCGACGCGCGACGCCACTCGGCGCTCAGCGGCTGCGCGCCGCCGCGATTCGTGGGAATCTGATGTGCGACCTAAATCTCGTTCCGCGGCGTGCTCGAAATCGGAAGAGGCAGCGATGTTCGGTCAGGTGCTCGATCAGATCGTGTCGGACGTCGCTGGTGGGCGCTTGCTCGACCATCTCGTCAATGTCGATGAGCTCGCATGCTCGCACAGCCTGATGGACGCAGAGGCTCGAGTGCGTGCGCGCGTGCGGCTGTATCGCTACCTGATCAACGAGGGATGGCAGCCTCCTCAGGGAGTGCTCAGTGCCCTCGAACGCGACGAGGCGCTGCTCGCGCTGCCGCAGCGGTTCAGAATCGCCGAAACGACCGCGGGGTCCGGCCTCTCGTCGCCGCCACGCTGCCCTTAGCTACGGCCGCCGCTGCCTCGCGAAGAATGCCCGCAAGCCAGCCGAGCACTCCGCCTCCAGGACGCCGCCGATCACTTCGGGGCGATGGTTCAAACGACGATCGCGGACGACGTCCCAAAGGGACCCAACCGCACCGGCTTTCGGGTCGACCGCACCGTAGACGACGCGGTCGACCCGCGCCAATACCGAAGCGCCCGCACACATCGTGCACGGTTCGAGCGTGACGACAAGCGTGCAGCCCGAAAGCCTCCAACTCCCGACGTGCGCGGCTGCCTCGCGAAGCGCGATCAGCTCTGCATGCGCGGTCGGGTCAGCCATCGCTTCGCGGGCGTTGTGCCCGCGGCCGATGATCGCGCCCGTGGGATCGGCGACAACCGCGCCGACCGGCACGTCGGCCGACGACGACGTGAGTGCTGCCTCTTCGAGTGCCTGGCGCATCAGCGGCTCGTAAGTACGGGCCACCGGCTCGAGCGACCTCAGCGGTATACCTCGATCTCGTCGACGCAACCGAGGCGTTCGCAGACGGTCGTGATCACATCGGCCGGCAGGGCGCCCTCCTCGGCGCACAACTGCGACAGTGCCTCGTCGCTCACTCCGAGATCGCTGAGCAGGTCGGCAGACCCAGCTGGTTCTGCTGCGGGCTTCACGCTCGACTCGTCGTCGTCTTCGACGTCGTCGCTACCTTCGCCGAGCTCGTCGATCGCGAGCGCGTCGTCGACCGCCTCGTCAGGAATGAGGTCAGCGAACAGCTTCATCGCCAGCTCGCTCGCGGCGATGGAGCGCGCGTCAGAGATGAACGCCTTGGGTTCGCCGGTGCCGTCGACCCGCACGATGCCGAACCACTCGTCATTTTCTTCGACGAAAAGCAACACCGGGCCGTCGTCGACCGACGCATCGCGCATCAGGTCGGCGGCGTCTTCGATGTCTTCTGCGTCATCGAGTTCGATGTCAGCGCCCTTCCACTGACCATGCG